>JAAWPV010000025.1 GCA_022800215.1 Oscillospiraceae bacterium
GAAGAGGGTACCCTCTTCCTATGCTTGCTCTTCCAAAAATCATTCTGAAATATGGGAATGGAAGTGGCTTTTAAGCAATATCCTACACTGGTTCTTGGTGCTCAAATGGTGCCCGGTCTTACAAAACCACCTTGTCCGGAGATACGGCAAGATAAACGACGATATGTGAAAAACCTTGATTTTAAGCCATTTTCTCATGGTGTCATAAACATTTATGAGGGCTTGTAAGAAGATTTTCATATATCAAATCAATAAAAAAATATTTTTTCTCTGGATGTACGGAAACGTGCAACATCCGGGCCTGAAATCGTTATGGTTAGAAGGAGATCAGCCCTGGGCGCCTCCGGTTCCGCCCTTGCTTTTCCCACTTCCCCGGTGCCGCCTTCTTCGGTTCCGGTTCTGGCTGCTCTGCTTGGCCTGGCCCTCGGCGGGCTCCTGGGCCCTGGGCTGGGCCTGAGGGGCTTTGGGCGGCTGGGGCTTTCCCTCCTGACGGGGCCGGGCGCTGTTCTGCGGTCTGCTTCCCTGCCGCCGTTCGCTTCGCCGTTCCTCCTCCCGGCCTGCCGGGGCGCTGCTGCCGGTGGTCTTCTCCACGGGAACCAGTTTGGGGGTCACTTTCCGAAGCTTCTCCAGCTCCTCCTTGGGAGGCGCCATATAACCCTCGGGCCGGCGGCCCTTGCCGTTGCGGATCACGTTGAGCTCAATGCCAGCGTAAGTCTGAGGAGACTCGGGGGCCTCCTCCAGCCGCACCTTCACCGTCTCCTTTAAAAAGTCCACCCCAGTTACCGTACCCACCCCGTCGGGGGTCTCCACGAAGGATTCATTTTTGGGCAGCCGCTTCACCGCGTCCTCGTAGGCCTCCTGCTCGTACTTCAGGCAGCACATGAGCCGTCCGCAGGCTCCCGAGATCTTAGCCGGGTTCAGGGAAAGCCCCTGGGTCTTTGCCATTTTGATGGAGACGGGCTGGAACTGTTCCAAAAAGGCGTTGCAGCAGTAAGGCCGCCCGCAGATCCCCAGGCCGCCCAGCAGCTTGGACTCGTCCCGGACGCCGATCTGTCTGAGCTCAATGCGGCTGTGAAGGGTGGCGGCCAGATCCCTCACCAGGGCCCGGAAGTCCACCCGGCCCTCGCTGATGAAGAAAAAGAGGAGCTTGTTGCCGTCAAAGGAGCACTCGCAGCGGACCAGGTCCATCTCCAGCTTGTATTCTTTGATTTTCTCCTCGCAAATCCGAAAGGCCTCCTTCTCCCGCTCACGGTTCCGCTTCACGGTCTCCCGGTCCTTGTCGGTGGCAGGGCGCAGCATGGGCCGCAAGGGCTTCACCACCTTATCGTCCTCCACCATGGCGTTGCCCCGGCAGCAGATGCCGAATTCGGGCCCCTTGGCCGTCTCAATGATGACCTCGTCCCCGATTTTTACTTTCTGCCCTCTGGGGTCAAAGTAGTATTCTTTTCCGCCGCTGCGAAAGCGGACTGATATGATCTCTGTCATAGTGACCTCCTGTATATGCCCTCCGGATCAACGACCCGCCGGGCTGAGTCCTGCCGCCAGGGCGCCGCACAGATGTCCCACGCCCACGTTGAAGCGGGCGTCGGCACGCAGAGCTTCCAGACGGTCTACATACTGTAAAAGCTGCTTCCGGGGCAGCTCCGCCGCCTGCCGTACGGCGGCGTCCTTCTCTGCGCCGCCCCCGGCTTGAAGGACCAAAGCATCCCGCAGTAAAGCCACGGCGCGCTCCATGAGCCGGCCAAAGCTATCCCGGTCCCACTTTTCCAGCCCCACGCACCACTGGGCAAGCTCCAGCTCATCTCCCTTGCGGAGCAGGGTCAGCAGTGCTCGGGCGCCCTCCAGAACAGGGCCCTGGTCCCGGGTGCCCTCCAGCTCCTCCACCGCCTGGCCCAAAAGTCCGCCGCACCGCCCGGCGGCGGCCCGGACCTCATCAGCCGGCTTCTGGGGGAACCGGGCGGCCAGCCAAACTTCTGCCTCCCGGGCCGTGACGGGGGTCAATGCCGCTCCCTCACACCGGGAGCGGATGGTGGACAGCATGGCCCCCGGGTTGTCGGTAAGCAGCAGGAAGGCGGCGTAGGCCGGCCCCTCCTCCAGCAGCTTCAGCATGGCGTTCTGAGCGCTAGGGTTCATGGTCTGGGCGTTTTGGATGATGTAGACCTTCCGCTCCGCCTCGTTGGGGCGAATGTAGGCGTCAGACCGAATGGCCCGGGCTTGTCCCACGGTGATATCCTTGCCGTCAGTGCCCACGGTGACGATGTCAGGGTGGATGCCACCCAGAGCCTTTCTACACCCCGGACAGGCCCCGCAGGGCTTTTCTCCCGCCCCGGTACATACCATAGCCGCGGCCATGAGGCGGGCTAGGGTCCGTTTGCCGGAGCCCTCGGGCCCGGAGATGAGATAGGCGTGGCTCAGCCCCCGGCCTTCGGCCTGGGCGGAGAGCTGACGCTTTAGGGCGGCGTTGCCCGCCAGTCGTTCCAGCTTCATCTCAGACGTGCTCGAACCGGTCCACGTCCACCACGAAGATGGTGGCGCCGCCAACGGTGACCTGGGTGGGGATGGCGCCCATGGAGCCGCCGAAGCGGATATCCGTGGAGGTGGGGATGACGACTTTTCGGGACTGGGACTCCTCCTTGATGATGTCGATGACCTGCTGGACTTTCTCCTCGTCCACGCCCACCAGAATGGTTGTGTTGCCCATTTTCAGAAAACCGCCGGTGGTGGCCATCCGGGTGGAGGAGAAGCCCTCCTTGGATAGACTTTGTGTAACGGCGGCAGCGTCGTCACTGTTGACGATGGCGAAAATAAGTTTCATGGGATTCCCTCCACTTCAGCTTGCATGATGATTCTATTATAGCAGAAACCCGGGCGATAGGCCACAGTTTTTTTCAGGAAAGACAGAGGAGCAAAAAGAAGCGAGAGCCGCAGGCTCTCGCTTCTCAAGGCAACTGATCAGGGAAGGTAGCTCCAGGGGTTTACCGTGGTGCCATTGACCTTTACCTGGAAGTGGCAGTGGTTGCCGGTGGACCGGCCGGTGGAGCCTACCCGGGCAACGGTTTGACCCTGGTAGACCCGCTCTCCCACGCTGACGCACAGGCTGGAACAGTGGGCATACAAGGTCTGAAGGCCATTCTCATGGTCGATGACCACGTAATTGCCGTAACTCCAGGAGGAACCGGTGCCGGTGCCGGCGAAAATGACCTTGCCGCCGTCAGCGGCCACGATGGAAGCGCCGTAGGACCCGGCGATATCAATGCCGGAATGGTAGCTGTAAGAGCCGAAGATATACCGGGTACCGTAGCCCGAGGTGATGGAGCCCCGGAGCGGCCAGATAAAGGAACCGGTGGCCATGGTCTTGGGCCGGGGCATGGTGCCAACCGCCACCACCTGGGTAACGGGCTGGGTGAGGACGTTGACAGAGAGGATGCTCCGCTCCTGCTCCACGCCGTTGTAGTAGGTCACGTCGGCATTGTAGATGGCCTCGCCCTCCACGCCGGGGGTAAGGACCTTGGAGTTGCCCTGATACATGCTGTTATCCGGGACCTCCTCGACCTCAAAGGCCACGGGGCCGTTGTAGGTGACATTGTCCACCGTCTGCACCGACAGGAAGGGCACCGCTTGGCTGATCATCAGAGTATCGTTGACATGAATGTTCGAAATATCGGTCACATGAGGGTTCAAAAGCTGCAGCTCCCCAACAGACATACCGTGGGCGTTGGCAATCCCGGAGAAGGTTTCGCCGGCCTGCACCTTGTAATCCACCTGCTCGATGGAGTTGGCGGTGAGGACGCTGTATATGTCAGCCACTGCCTTGATATCGGTGGTGGGAGTATACTCCCGGGTGACAGACACATTCTCCGCAAACTCGGCAGAGATGGTGTTCTCGTTTACATAGGCGGACATGATGGAGTCAAGGGCCGCTTGCAGCTCCTCGGAACTTTCGGCTGCACCGATCATCTTGCCGTTGACAGTGAGGACAGAGGTTTTCATCACCTCGCCGATCTGGTCGAAGAGGTAGGTCTCTACCTGAGAAATCGGGATCAGGTCCTCCTGAAGAGAGACGTGAAAGGTATAATCCATCTGCTGATCCAGCGTATAGGTATACCCCAGAATACTGGAAGCCCGGGCCTCTACCCGGTCAATGGCGGCTTCCACAGCCTGACGGCTGTCCACAAGGCCCAGTTCTACGCCGTCCACGCTCACCTGGTAGCTGGGGCCGAAGTCGGCAGCCAGAATGCCGGTGGCGCAGAGGGACAGGGCGACGGTGAGGAAAACCACCGGCGCCAGCCGGTTCCGCCGTTCCATAAAGTTGGGGAAGGGAATGGCCTTCCATTTAGGCAGCTGGGGGTGAAGTAGACCAGAGGGAGCTTTGACCCGGGAAGGGGCAGGTGCATATATGCCCCGTTTCGGATATGGCAGCAGCTCGTCCACAGAAAACCCCTCCTTTGCATCACAAATTAAAGTACTTTCTCGAATTGGTTACGAGAAAGAAACAAAAGATTACAAATGGTTACAAAATGATAATACACGCATTTTGTCCATTCGTCAAGGGTTTTCGCCATTTTCGGCAATTTTTTATATGATATGACAAAGCCTGGGACAACATCTTGTGGTTTCAAAATAGTTACAAAACAAAAAGGTGCCCTATAGAAAGAAGAGAAGGCCCCCGGAAAGAGGCCTTCTCAAAAACGCGGAAAATGAAAGTCAAAGCTGGGGCTCGTCGGGCTGAATGGATTCTGCCGGAACCTCCGGCTCTTTCTCCACCTTAAACTCAAAGAGGGTCTCGGTATTGTCCTCCTCCCCCTTTTCCACCTTGAGGCCCACGATGGGCTCTCCGGGCTCCGCCTGGCCCCAGCATCTGCTGGCCAGAGGGATAGCGAGCCCTGCGGCCAGGATGGTGCAGCCCAGGCCCGCCACCCGGCGGGCAAATTTGCTCTTCACGCTGAGACCCAGCAAGGCGCCGGCGGACAGAAGGCACAGCTTCTTTGCGGCGTCGTCGCTCAGGTCAAAAGGGTTATTTTCCAACCGTTCCACATTGATTTCCATGAAAAGAACTCCCTTCTATTATAAGTATGAGGTGAATGGCTCAGTACCGGCGGAGGATGGCCGCCACCTTGCCCAGCAGGGCGCAGCCCTCGCCGTCAATGGGTTCATACTCCGGATTCTCGGGCATGAGCCACAGGTGGCCGTTTTTCATGTTGTAGGTCTTCACTGTGGCCTCGTCCTCAAAGAGGGCCACTACGATATCCCCGTTGCGGAAATTCTCCTGCCGGTGAACGATGACCAGGTCGCCGGGCAGGATGCCGGCGTAGAGCATGGATTCGCCCCGGACCTTTAGGGCAAAGTGCTCCCCGGTCCGTCCGCCGGTGTCAAAGGTCAGGTATTCCTCCACGTTCTCCTCGGCCAGAATGGGGCTGCCGGCGGCTACGCTGCCCACCAGGGGGACCTGGTCGGCGTGGGGGTCCAGCTCCTCGGCGATGGCCTCCCGGGGCAGGGAGATGGCTCTCGTCTTGCCATCGGCCTTCTGGATGTAGCCCTCGGCCTCCAGCTTTTTCATGTGGAAGTGGACGGTGGACGGACTTTTCAGGTTCACCGCCGTGCTGATCTCCCGCACCGAGGGCGGGTAGCCGTGGGCTTTGGTGAAACGGAGGATATAATCGTAGATCTCGGCCTGTTTGGGGGAAAGCGGTGCAGACATGAGGACCCCTCCTTTATGATTGGCGGACCTCCGTCCCATAACCGGGACTTGGGCCTCAAAAGCGGCAGGATTTTTCTTGATATCCGCAGTATACCATACATTTTTTTTGTTGTCAAACATCCGTTCTAAAAAGTTTTTCCTTTGTTCATAAATTCTCCCTTGACTTTGCCTATATTGGGGAGTATACTCGAAAATCACAAGTGCAAATCATAAACATACGAACGATTGGGGATGATTCCATGTATCGAAGAGACGAACCCAGCGCTCTCTTTCATTTTCTCCACCACGCTCACCGGCGGCGGGTTTATGAGGAGCAGGCCCGCCGGGGCCTGGGGGACATGGGCGCGCCCATGATCCTCCTGACGTTGTTCCGGGGAGAGCAGGAGGGCCGTCAGCTCTCCCAGCGGGACCTGGCCCGGCAGCTTCGTCTTTCTCCCGCCACTGTGGCCGTCTCCCTCAAGCCTTTGGAGCGGGACGGCTATCTGGTCCGCACTGCCGATGAGCGGGACGCGCGCCGGAACCTGGTGGACCTTACCGAGAAGGGGCGCCGGGCGGTGGAACTCTGCGGCGAGGCCTTTCGGGCGGTGGACGATCAGATGCTGGCCGGGTTTAGCGAGCAGGAGAAAACACAGCTGGACGGATTTTTCACCCGAATGCTGGAAAACCTTGGGGTGAACGCGGAGGATGTCCCGCCGCCTCCGCCCCGCCGTTCCGGGAAGGAGGACAAACGCCTGTGATCAAAAAATTAGTTTCTTACATCGGAGAATACAGAAAATGGATCCTTCTGGCGCCCATTCTGATGGTGGTGGAAGTCCTATGTGAGACCATTATGCCCCGGCTTATGGCCTCCATTGTGGATGTGGGTATCGCCAACAACGATATGAATGTTATTGTTCAAAACGGCGTTCTCATGCTGGCCCTGGCGGTGGTCGGCATGGCGGCGGGCGTGCTGTCCGCCCGGACAGCCACAAAGGGCGGCCAGGGGTTCGGCGCCAACCTGCGGAATGCCATGTTCCAGAAGATACAGGACTTTTCCTTTGCCGATATCGACCGCTTTTCCTCTGCCTCCCTCATCACCCGGACGACCAACGATGTGAACCAGATCCAAATGACCCTCACCATGGCCACCCGGATGGTGGTGCGTACAGTGACCATGCTGGCAGCCGCGCTCTTCATGGCGTTCTCCATCAATGCCGCGCTGGCCCGGGTGCTGCTTATCGCCATCCCGGTCTTGCTTTTGGCGGTGGGCTTTATTATGAAGATCTGCAACAAGCTCTTTGGCGTCATGCAGCAGAGGATCGACAATCTTAACAACACCGTGCAGGAAAACCTGATCGCCATTCGGGTGGTAAAGGCCTTTGTCCGGGCGGGCTATGAAAAGACAAAGTTCCGCAAGGCCAATGACGAGCTGATGCGCGCCGATATCCAGGTGTCCATGCGAATTACCCTCATCATGCCCGTGATGACCATCGTTTTGAACCTGGTGACGCTGTCAGTCCTCTATTTGGGCGGCGTACAGGTGATGGAGGGCGGCATGGACTACGGAGCTCTGTCCGCCTTTATCAGCTACATTTCCCAGATTCTGATGAGCGTTATGATGGTGGGGATGATGTTCCTCCAGGCCTCCCGGGCCATTGCCTGCGCCCGGCGTATCATTGAGGTGCTGGACACGGTGCCCGACATTCAGGATAAGCCCGATGCCCTCCCTGCTTTCCGGCCTGACGGGGAGGAGGGCCCCGTCCTTCCCGAGCCCAAGGGCCGGGTGGAGTTTCAGGACGTATCTTTCAAGTATCTGGCCTCGGGTACCGGAGACGACGTGCTGGAGCACCTGAACTTCACCGTTCAGCCCGGCCAATTTACCGCCATCGTGGGCGGCACGGGTACAGGCAAGTCTTCCCTGGTGAACCTCATTCCCCGGTTTTACGATGTTACCGGCGGCGCTGTATTGGTGGACGGGGTGGACGTGCGGGATTATCCCATTGAGGAGCTTCGCAGCCGCATCGGCATGGTGCTTCAGAATAACGTCCTCTTTTCGGGCACCATCCGGGAGAATCTTCTCTGGGCCCGAAAAGACGCCACCGAGGAAGAGATGGTCCAGGCCGCAAAGGATGCCCAGGCCTACGATTTCATCATGGCTCTCCCCGACGGCTTTGACACCCGGCTGGACCAGGGGGGCACCAACGTCTCCGGCGGACAGAAGCAGCGGCTCTGCATTGCCCGGGCCATGCTGCGCCATCCCGCCATCCTCATTCTGGATGACTCCACCTCGGCAGTGGACTCTGCCACCGAAGCCGCCATCCGGGAGTCCTTTGCCAAAAACCTGGCGGACACCACCGTCATCATCATCGCCCAGCGCATCTCTTCGGTGCGCTATGCCGACCAGATCCTTGTGCTGGACGACGGCGCCATCGTGGGCCAGGGCACCCATGATGAATTGATCGCAAGCAATGAAGTCTATCAGGAGATCTACCAGTCTCAAATGGAAGGAGTGAGCGAATAATGCCAGGACCAGGACCCGGGGGACCGGGCGGGCGGGGCAGAAGCTTTGCCAAACCAAAAAACACCAAGCGAACCGCCCTTCGGACCCTTAGCTATCTCTCCAAAAGCAAGCTGCCTATGGCGGCTGTACTGTGCTGTCTCCTTCTGTCGGTGGGCACCAACCTGGGCGGCTCCTACTACATGCGCCCCCTCATCAATGATCTGGTGGGCGGCAGGTTCGGCGGCCCTTCTGATCTGCTGGCAGCCCTTGTTCCGCTGCTGTGCATCTATCTGGTGGGCGCGCTGGCCTCCTACCTTCAGTCGGTCATCATGGCCCGGCTGGCCGCAAAGGGCGTAAACCGGCTGCGGAAGGACCTTTTTGACAAGCTCCAGGACCTTCCCATCTCCTATTATGACGGCCACACCCACGGCGAACTGATGAGCCGTTTCACCAACGACGCCGACAACGTCCAGATGGCCCTCCAGCAGTCGGTGGTGAGCCTTTTCTCCTCCTGCATCATGTTTGTGGGACTGGTGTCCATTATGATTTACACCAATGCCCTTCTGTTTCTCATCACTGTGGTGATTTTGTTTCTCACCTTTCTGGTCATCAAGTTCATGGGTGGGAAGTCCCGCAAGTACCACCAGCAGCAACAGGCCGCCCTGGGCAAGGTGAACGGCAACATTCAGGAGATGATCGAGGGGCTGAAGGTGGTCAAGGCCTTCACCCACGAGGAGGAGGCCAAGGCCAACTTCGCCGCTCTCAACGAGGACTACCGCACGGCGGCAACCGCGGCACAGTTTTACTCCTCGGCGACCATGCCTATCGCGGGAAACCTGAACCATGTAGGCTACGCTTTCACCGCCATGTTTGGCGGCCTGCTGGCGATCTTCGGCGGCTTCGACATCGGCGGCTTCACCATCTACCTCAACTACACCAAACAGGTGAGCCAGCCCCTCAACCAGATCTCCCAGCAGATCAACACCATCCTCTCCGCCCTGGCGGGTGCCGAGCGCATTTTCGAGGTGATGGATACCCAGCCTGAGCTTGACGAAGGCCAGGTGACTCTGGTGGCGGTGGAGAAGGACGAAAACGGGGTCCTGACCCCTGCTCCTGCCGGCAAGCGCACCGGCGTCTGGGCCTGGAAGGTGCCTGAAAATCCCCGCATGACCCTGGTGGCCTGCAAGAAGGATGAAAATGACGTTCTGGTGGAGTGCTCCGAGAGCGAGCCCGGCCGCCTCTGGGCCTGGAAATACCCCGAAGGGGACCCGGCGGAGGGCCTTCACCGCATCCGGGGCGCCGTGACAAAGGCCGGTGGCTGCGTCTACACCGAGCTCACCGGCGCCGTCCGGTTCCAGAACGTGGACTTCTCCTACGTTCCCGGTAAACAGATTTTGTACGACGTCTCGGTTTACGCCAATCCCGGTCAGAAAATCGCCTTTGTTGGTTCCACCGGCGCGGGCAAGACCACCATCACAAACCTCATCAACCGCTTTTACGAGATCCAGGACGGGGTCATCACCTACTGCGGCATCGACGTAAAGGAAATTAAGAAGGACGACCTTCGCCGCTCCCTGGGGGCGGTCCTGCAGGACACTCACCTCTTCACCGGCACGGTCATGGAAAACATCCGTTACGGCCGGCTGGATGCCACCGACGAGGAGTGCATCGCCGCCGCCAAGACAGCGGGGGCCCACTCCTTCATCCGCCGCCTGCCCGACGGCTACCAGACTTTGGTGACGGGGGACGGAGCCAACCTGTCCCAGGGCCAGCGCCAGCTTCTGGCCATCGCCCGGGCCGCCGTGGCCGATCCCCCGGTGATGATTTTGGACGAGGCTACCTCCTCCATCGACACCCGCACCGAGGCCCTCATCCAGAAGGGCATGGATGCCCTCATGGAGGGCCGTACGGTGTTTGTTATCGCCCACCGGCTCAGCACGGTACGCAATTCGGACTGTATCGTGGTCATTGAGCACGGCTGCATCGAGGAGAAGGGCAGCCATGAGGAGCTTCTGGCCCAGGAAGGCCGCTACTACCGGCTCTATACTGGACAGTTCCAGCTGGAGTAAAATATCAATCCTCTCTTGTGTCCTCTATGAAGCTGTGCTATGATAACACCGGAAGCCATAAAAAGAGACCTACGTTAAAATCTTATTAGGAGGTTATTTCCATGGGATTTCTGCAAGGTAAAACAGCCATCATCACCGGCGCTGGCCGGGCAGTCCTCGGCGACGGCAAGAGCTGCGGCTCCATCGGCTATGGCATTGCCACCGCCTACGCCAAAGAAGGCGCCAACCTGGTCATCACCGGCCGGAACGTGAAGAAGCTGGAGGACGCCAAGGAGGAGCTGGAGCGGCTCTACGGCATCAAGGTCCTCCCCGTCCAGGCCGACGTAGCCGCCGGCACCGACAACAAACACACCGTCCAGCACGTCATTGACGAGACCATCAAGACCTTCGGCCGTATCGACGTGCTTATCAACAACGCCCAGGCTTCCGCCTCCGGCGTTACCTTGGCCGACCACACCACCGAGCAGTTTGACCTGGCTCTCTACTCCGGCCTGTACGCCGCCTTCTACTATATGCAGGCCTGCTATCCCCACCTGAAGGAGACGAAGGGCACCGTGATCAACTTCGCCTCGGGCGCGGGTCTCTTCGGCAACTACGGCCAGTGCGCCTATGCCGCCGCCAAGGAAGGCATCCGGGGCCTTTCCCGGGTGGCCGCCACCGAGTGGGGCCCCGACGGCATCAACGTCAACGTCATCTGCCCCATCGCCTGGACCGCCCAGCTGGAAAACTTCCAGAACGCCTATCCCGATGCCTTCAAGGCCAATGTGAAGATGCCTCCCATGGGCCACTACGGCGACCCCGAGACCGAGATCGGCCGTGTCTGTGTCCAGCTGGCCAACCCCGACTTCAAGTACCTTACCGGCGAGACCCTCACCCTGGAGGGCGGCATGGGCTTGAGACCGTAAGCAAGCGCTGCTTACCGGAACGCCCCAAAAATCACAAAGAGGAGGGCTCCCGTCGGGAGCCCTCCTCTTTGTGAAAAAAAGTCGTGCAATTTCTCCCCGGATGGAGTATAATAGCGGCATTGTGTTTTGAGAGAGAAAAGGAGCGTGTGGAAAAGTCATGGCCATCCGGGACTATATTTCCGACGATAAGGAGTTCTATAAGAAGATCGCAGCCATTGCCGTGCCCCTGTGCTTGCAGCAGATCCTTAACAGTTCCATGGGCGTAGTGGACAGCGCCATGGTCTCCCAGATCGGGGGGATCACCGCCGTAGGCACGGCAAACAACATCACCGGGATCTCCAACGAGATCACCTTCGGCATCACCACGGGCATCGGCATTTACCTGACCCAGTATTTTGGCGCCAAGAAGGAGCTGGAGCAGCAGCGGATCTTCAACCTGGGCCTCTGGGCATGCAGCATTACCAGCCTTTTGTGTATCGTGGCGGTTTTCCTCTTCGGCCCCCAGATGATGGGCTTCTATGTGGATGACCCCGCCGTGGTGGAACAGGCCACCATCTATCTGAAGATCGTGGCCCTCTCCTTCGTCCCCAGTTCCATGGTGATGATGTTCTCCTATGCTTACCGCTCGGCCCAAAAGACCATCGTGCCCTTTGTCATCGGCGTCATCGGCGCGGTGACCAACTGTGTGCTGAACTACCTGCTCATCTTTGGCAAGTTCGGCTTTCCCGAGCTGAAGATCGCCGGCGCGGCCATCGCCACCCTGGCTGCCAATGTGCTGAACCTCCTTCTCCATGTGATCTACGCCAAAAAGACCCGCCAGAGCTTTTTTGGCAGCATCACCGCCGCTCGGAGCATCCCGCTGTCCCAAATGAAGGCCATCATGAGCCGGGCCTGGCCCCTTATTTTTAACGAGACGGTCTTCGGTTTCGGCAACACCCTCTATGTCAAGGCCTTTAACAACCTGGGCACTGCCGCCCTGGAGAGCTACTATGTGGGCAATCAGGTGGCCCGGATGTTTACCTTCGTCACCTTCGGCCTCAACAACGCCATCAGCTCCATGCTGGGCAACACCCTGGGTAAAAACGACATTGAGGGGGCAAAAAAGCAGGGCCAGTACTTCGTGGGCCTGTCTATGGCTCTGTCGGTGCTGTCGGTGGGGGTGGTGTTCCTTTTTGCGCGGCCCATTTCCTCCCTCTTCTCCCTCAGCAGCGCGGCGGCGTTCGAGGACGCGGTGGCCATTGTGCGGATTTTCTCCCTGAAGATCGCCCTCCGTATGTTCATCGTGCTGGTTTTCGCCTGCCTCCGGGCCGGCGGCGACTCCAAGTTCCTTATGTTTCTGGACAGCGGCCTTATGTGGGGCCTGGGTATCCCCCTCACCTACATCTGCGTCTACCTTTTCCGGATGGACAACATCGCCCAGGTTTTTCTGGTCATCCAGCTGGAGCAGGTGGTCCGCATGGTGCTGGGCCTTTTCCGCTATCGGTCGGGGGCCTGGCTCAGAAACCTCACCGGTGCGGAAAATAGGCAGAAGCAAGCAAAAGTCTGAAGGGGCAAAAAGCAAGGACCGGCCTTATCAAGCCGGTCCTTTTGCTGTATGTTTGCCCTACAACATTTTCGGTTTTTATCCCTGCTCAACGCCGATTTGGACCCGCTCGATCCCGTCTGCGGCGGCCTTCACCAGCCCCTCCACATCCAGCTTGGCTTCGGCGGCCTCGCACTCCTTCAATGTGGGCTTCAGCTTGGGGTGCTTGGGGGTGAAGACGGTGCAGCAGTCCTCATAGGGCAGGATGGAGGTTTCAAAGGTGCCTATTTTCCGGGAAATACGGACGATCTCCTCCTTGTCCATGCCGATGACGGGCCGGAACACGGGGATGTCCACCACCGCCCCGGTGCAGAGCATGGCCTCCATGGTCTGGGAGGCCACCTGGCCCAGGCTCTCCCCGGTGATGAGGGCCCCCGAGCCGGTGCGGCGGGCCACCTCGGCGGAGATACGCATCATGAACCGGCGCATGAGGATGGTGAAGTACTCCTCCGGGCAGGACCGGCGCAGCTCCTCCTGAATGGCGGTGAAGGGGACCACATGGACCACCAGCCGCCCTGTCCAGGGGGTGAGGAGTTTGGCAAGGTCCAGTACCTTCTGCTTGGCCTCCTCCGAGGTGTAGGGGTAGGAGAAAAAGTGGACCATCTCCAGACACAGCCCCCGCTTGGCCATCATCCAGGAGGCCACCGGGGAGTCGATGCCGCCGGACAGCAGGCTCACCGCCCGGCCACCCATGCCAACGGGCAGTCCCCCCGCCCCCGGCTCGGTGTTGCCGTGGACAAAGGCGGCGTCATCCCGGACCTCCACATAGACGGTGAGGTCGGGGTGGTGCATCTCGGCGGTGAGGTGGGGGTAAGCCTCGTCCAGCTCGCCCCCCAGATACTGGGCAAGCTGGATGGAGTTTAAGGGGAAAGTCTTGTCCGAGCGCTTGCATTCCACCTTGAAGGTCCTGGCGGCGGCAAGCTGGGGGGCCAGAAATTCCTTGACGGCACACAGCATGGCGTCCTTGTCCTTCTCGCAGGCCCGGCAGCGGCAGACGCCCACCGCTCCAAAGACCTTTTTCATGGCCTCAAAGGCCCCGTCCATGTCGCAGTCATCGCTCTGGGGCTCCACGTAGGTGATGGACTGCTTGGTGGTCACCTTGAATTGACCGTAGGTATGGAGCCGCCGGCGGGCGTTGGACATGAGCTTGTCCTCAAAATTGTGGCGGTTGAGACCTTTGAGTACCAGCTCGCCCAGCTTCAGCAGGATGATATCGTTCATAGGTAACGTTCCTTTCCATGGGGTAAAAATAGGGAAATAATATCTTATTATATCATGCCGGCGGAGAAAAAGCCACAAAAACCATGGAAGAACCTTCCTTCCCCCGACAAGTGTTTGCTAAAAAGTCCTTCCGCTTCCTAATTCTCGAAAAACAGGGATGGATTTTATAAGAATTTGCTCAAAAAGTTTGTAAAGAAGGTTTACAAATTGACACGCAGATGATAAAATAGAAGCGCTGAAAATTCGATTCAAGTGGATTCACATTCCAGCAATATACTTGAAGGAGGAATCGTTCAAAATGGCGAGACAATTCAAATCCATGGACGGCAACACCGCGGCAGCGCATGTAAGCTATGCGTTTACCGAGGTTGCGGGTATCTACCCCATCACGCCGTCCAGCCCCATGGCCGACAACGTCGACCAGTGGGCCGCCGCTGGCCGGAAGAACATCTTCGGCAACCCTGTCCGGGTTATCGAGATGCAGTCCGAGGCCGGCGCGGCGGGCACTGTCCACGGCTCCCTGGCCGCCGGCGCCCTCACCACCACCTACACCGCATCCCAGGGCCTTCTGCTCATGATCCCCAACATGTACAAGATCGCGGGTGAGCTGCTCCCCGGCGTGTTTCATGTGTCCGCCCGGACCGTGGCCGCCCAGAGCCTGAACATCTTCGGCGATCACTCCGACGTCATGGCCTGCCGCCAGACCGGCTTCGCCATGCTGGCCGAGGGCAGCGTACAGGAGGTCATGGACCTGGCTCCTGTGGCCCACCTGGCCGCCATCAAGGGCCGCGTTCCCTTCATCAACTTCTTTGACGGCTTCCGCACCTCCCACGAGATCCAGAAGGTTGCCATCTGGGACTATGACGATCTGGCCGAGATGGTGGATATGGACGCCGTCAACGCCTTCCGCGAGCGGGCCCTCAACCCCGAGCGTCCCGTCATGCGCGGCTCCCACGAGAACGGCGACATCTTCTTCCAGCACCGTGAGGCCTGCAACGAGTACTATGACGCTCTTCCCGAGATCGTGGAGGAGTACATGGGCAAAGTGAACGCCAAGATCGGCACCAACTACCAGCTCTTCAACTACCACGGCGCTCCCGACGCTGACCGGGTCATCATCGCCATGGGCTCCATCTGCGATGTGGCCGAGGAGGTCATCGACTACATGAACGCCCACGGCGAGAAGGTGGGCCTTGTGAAGGTCCGTCTGTACCGCCCCTTCCGGGCCGACAAGCTGATCGCCGCCATCCCCGCCTCTGCCAAGAAGATCGCCGTTCTGGACCGGACCAAGGAGCCCGGCTCCCTGGGCGAGCCTCTCTACCAGGACGTCATCTCCGCCCTCTTCGAGGCCGGCATCACCGACCGCACCGTCGTTGGCGGCCGTTACGGTCTGGGCAGCAAGGACACCCCGCCCCGCAGTGTGTTCGCTGTCTTTGAGGAGCTCAGCAAGGACGCTCCCAAGCGGGAGTTCACCATCGGCATCGTGGACGATGTTACCGGGCTCTCTCTGCCCGAGCACGACTGCCCCAACACGAGCGTGGAGGGCACCGTGGAGTGCAAGTTCTGGGGTCTGGGCGGCGACGGTACCGTGGGCGCCAACAAGAACTCCACCAAGATCATCGGCGACCACACCGACAAGTTTATCCAGTCTTACTTCCAGTATGACTCCAAGAAGACCGGCGGTGTGACCATCAGCCACCTCCGCTTCGGTGACAAGCCCATCCACAGCCCCTACTATATCAACAAGGCCGACTTCGTGGCCTGCCACGTGCCCTCCTACATCGTCAAGGGCTTCCCCATGGTCCGTGACGTGAAGGACGGCGGCACCTTCCTCATCAACTGCCAGTGGAGCGATGAGGAGCTGGATAAGCATATGCCCGCCGTGGCCAAGCGCTACATTGCCGAGCACAACATCCAGGTCTATACCATCAACGCCATCGACCTTGCCATCGAGATCGGCATGGGCAAGCGGACCAACACCATCCTTCAGTCCGCCTTCTTTGCCCTGGCTAAGATCATGCCCGAGGCCGAGGCCATCCAGTACATGAAGGACGCCGCCGAGCACTCCTACCTGAAGAAGGGCCGGGACGTGGTGGAGCTGAACTGGAAGGCCATCGACGCCGGCGCCACCGCCTTCAAGAAGTTCGAGGTCCCCGCCTCCTGGGCCACCGCCGAGGATAAGCCCAAGGAGTCCACCCACACCGGCCGTCCCGCCACTGTCAAGCTGGTGGAGAACGTCATGGAGCCCGTTGCCCGGATGGACGGCGACTCCTTGCCCGTCAGCGCCTTCCTGCCCTATGCCGACGGCACCTTTGAGCTGGGCGCCGCCGCTTACGAGAAGCGGGGCGTGGCCGTCACCGTTCCCAAGTGGGATCAGGACAAGTGTATCCAGTGTAACCAGTGCGCCTACGTCTGCCCCCACGCCACCATCCGTCCCTTCGCTCTGACCGCTGAGGAGGCCAAGAACGCCCCCGCCGCAGCCAAGATCGTGGACGTGAAGGCCGGCAAGGGCAAGGGCGTCTACCAGTACACCATGGCTGTCAGTCCTCTGGATTGTATGGGCTGCGGCGTCTGCGTGGGCATCTGCCCCACCAAGGCCATCAACATGGAGGCCCAGGAGTCCCAGCTCGACCAGCAGGCCGTCTTCGACTACTGCGTCAGCCAGGTTTCCCACAAGGACGACATGGCCGGCGTGGCCAGCGTCAAGGACAGCCAGTTCAACCAGCCTCTGCTGGAGTTCTCCGGTTCCTGCGCCGGCTGTGCTGAGACTTCCTACGCCCGCCTGGTGACCCAGGTCTGCGGCGAGCGGATGTATATCTCCAATGCCACCGGCTGTTCCTCCATCTGGGGCGGCCCCGCTGCTACCAGCCCCTACACCGTCAATAAGGAGGGCAAGGGTCCCGCTTGGGCCAACTCCCTCTTTGAGGACAACGCCGAGCACGGCTTGGGTATGTACTTCGGCCAAAAGGCCATCCGGGACCGTCTCGAGGGTTACTTGACCGAGATGGCCGAGAGCGACAAGACCTCCGCCGGGACCAAGGCCGCCATTCAGGCTTGGTTTGACACCAAGAACGACGGCGCCGCCAACGCGGAGCCCACCAAGGCTCTGATCGCCGAGCTGGAAGCCGCCGCCAAGGCCGGCTGCCCCGTGGCTCCCAAGGTTCTGGAGCTGAAGGAGTTCCTCAGCAAGAAGTCCGTCTGGATCTTCGGCGGCGACGGCTGGGCTTACGACATCGGCTTCGGCGGTCTGGACCACGTCCTGGCTTCCGGCGAGGATGTAAACGTCTTCGTCTTCGATACCGAGGTCTACTCCAACACCGGCGGCCAGGCCTCCAAGGCCACCAACTTCGGCGCTGTGGCTCAGTTCGCCGCTGCCGGTAAGGCCACCCCCAAGAAGAGCCTGGCTGAGATCGCCATGAGCTACGGCTACGTCTACGTGGCCCAGGTGGCTATGGGCGCCAACCCCAATCAGACCCTGACTGCCATCCGCGAGGCTGAGGCCTATCACGGCCCCTCCCTGGTCATCGGCTACTCCCCCTGCGAGATGCACTCCATCAAGGGTGGTATGCTCCACTGCCAGGAGGAGATGAAGAAGGCGGTCGAGTGCGGCTACTGGAACCTGTTCCGGTTCAACCCCACCGCCAAGGCTGAGGGCAAGAGCCCCTTCACCCTGGACTCCAAGGCCCCCGCTGGCGGCTATCAGGAGTTCCTGATGAACGAGGCCCGCTACTCCGCCCTGACCCGCTCCTTCCCCGAGCGCGCCCAGGAGCTCTTCGCCAAGAACGAAGAGTCCGCCAAGGCCCGCTACGAGCATTTGACCAAGCTTGTGGAGCTGTACAAGTAAGAAGGAAGCGCGGAGCAAGGGGCTGTGAGGGAGCTTGGACTGGAGCGAGGTCGAGCGAAAAGCCGCAATGCGGCTTGCAGACCAGACCGAGTCGTAGGGAAAGCGACCGAACGACCAGACCCTTGCGTAGCGTGACAGCCCAAAAGCATAAAAAGAGCCCCGGACACCGTCCGGGGCTCTTTTCGTTGGCAACAAAAAAGTTACAGTATCTTTTCATAATCTCGGGCGCCATAGAAATACCGCAAAATATAGACGGTCTGGCTTTCTTCGTCGGGACGAAAAACCAAAATATAATTGCCGATCACGGTTTTACGATAACCCATATCCCGGAGTCTGCTGTCATGACAGGCCTCGTACAGAAACGGAAATGTGCGAAGCTGAAGATAACATTCCTCCACCTGGGAAAGCATATGTGCTGCGGCGGTAGGATTGGAAAGACGATTGACGATATAGTCCAATGCGTCGTCCAGATCTTTATGGGCGTCCTCGGTGACGATGAGTTTATAGGCCATATTTCTTTCGCAGCTCCTTTGTGGAACCTTCGGCATCACGGACTTTTCCAGCCTTGATCTGCTCCTCGGCGGCGGCCAGCTTTGTGTATATATCCAGCATGCGCATCCGTTTCTCATAGGCCTCCATGCTCATGACCACCATATCGCCGTAGCCGTTTTTAGTGACAAAAATCGGCTCCCCGGCGGCATGACAGAGTTCGGAGATCTCGCTGGTGTTTTTCAAATCCCGAATAGGAATGATCTGGGGCATATACCCACCTCCTTATGACCGTATTATACCATAATTATACCACGATAGCAACAAGAAAATGCAGTCCCCCAAAATACAAAAATGAAGGGAGCCCCGGACAACCGTCCGGGGCTCTTTTGTAAAACCGATAAAGACGGCTGAGGACATTTACTCCTCAGCCGTTTGTTCCTTTTCAAGAATTGCTGTCTCTTTTTCAATTTCTGCGACCAATTCACTTGGTAACTTGTCGAGGGCCAAGGCAAGCTTCCATATTGTTTCGAAATTTGGTTGTTTGACTCCATTTTCAATCATAGATAAGTGAGAACGTGCAATTCCAGCCAAACCGCTCAATACTTCTTGTGAAAGCGTTTTTTCTTCCCTCAAACGGCAAATTACTTTCGCAACTGCGATGTTATTGAACTGCACGATATCACCTCACTTTCCCATTGTTAGTAGTGTATGGGAAAGTGAAGAAAATATTGTCTACGATAATAGACATAAAGACGTTTTTTTGATATGATTAGAGGGAAAGGAGAGAAAAGTATGAAAAAGAAGGCCATTTTGATAATTGTTGTTAGTTTATTGGCGGTTATGGCATTACATCTAAGAAAAGAGCAGAAAAATGAGCCTACCCCGGGAAGAGCGATTATAACGGCTCAATATACCAACGACCAAGGGGACGAGTTAAATGTTTATGTATGTAAAGCAGTCTATGCCGAAGGAGAAACCCGCAAATTGACGGCTCTTGAGTTGGCGTACAAGGAAATCATCGACCCTTCCACAGCAGAGGAAACCTACACTTATAAGGTGTATGGCGTTACTGCTATGTTATATAAAAAGGAGGGCCGTGGTTATCTCTGCTGGGCAACATCGGATGATGTAAGCACGGTGATTGACTATGACCCAGAAAGCGTAACAGAGGAAGAGGTTTTTCTGATGATGAAGAGTTCCTGGTGGCATTAGCAGATATAAGTGAGATAAACAAAAACTTTTTTGACATCCCCGAAAAGTAATTCGTCACATTCCCCTTTGACAAATCCCCACAAACCCGCTATGATTAAGGTATCAAACGAAACGGAGGGATTTATCATGAAAACCACCCTGGAAGATTTGAAAAACCGCCGCTCCTGCCGCTCCTACAAGCCGGAGCAGATCACCGACGCCGAGCTGGACGCCGTGCTGGAGGCCGGTACCTTCGCCCCCACCGCCAAGGGCTCCCAGTGCCCCATCATCATCGCCGTCCAGAACCCCGACCTGGTGAAAAAGCTGTCCCAAATGAACGCCGCCGTCATGGGCAGCGACAGCGATCCCTTCTACGGTGCCCCCACCGTCCTCGTTGTGCTGGCCGACCGGTCCATGGCCAACCGGGTCTATGACGGAAGCTGCGTCATGACCAACCTGATGAACGCCGCCCAGGCCCTGGGTCTCGGCTCCTGCTGGATCCACCGGGCCCGGGAGGTCTTCGACAGCGACGAGGGCAAGGCCCTCCTGAAGGAGTGGGGCGTGGAGGGTGACTACGAGGGCATCGGCAACTGCATTCTGGGCTACAAGGCCCAGGAGGATCCCGCCCCCAAGCCCCGGAAAGAGAACTACATCATCAAAATCAAATAAGGTACAACAAAAGGGCCGGGAGCGTTATGCTCCCGGCCCTTTTCTGCATTTTCAACGGTTTTTCGTCTCCGATGTCCTGTTTATGGGACCGCGGAAATTTTGTTTACAAAAAGTTCACAAGATAGATGTACGCAAACGTCCCACACTTGCCCCTTTTTCGCCCATATATAGAAGGAGGTTAGTCTGTCACGCTGCGCAAGGGTCTGGTCGCTCAGTCGCTTTCCCTCCGTCTCGGGCTGGTCTTGGGCCGCTATGCGGCCCTGCGCTCGCCCTCGCTCCAGTCCAAGCTTCCTCGCAGACCCTTGCCTCCGCGATTCTTACTTCTTCTTACTCGCTTCCCGCATCCGCATACCGTGATCCAAAATCCGCTTCCTGAGCCGAAGATTCTCCGGCGTGCACTCCAAAAGCTCGTCGTCGGCCAAAAACTCCAAATCCTGCTCCAGGCTCATCTGGCGGGGAGGCACCAGCCGCAGCGCCTCGTCGCTTCCGCTGGCCCGCATATTGGTGAGCTGCTTCTTCTTGCAGACGTTGACGCTGATGTCCTCCTGCTTGGGGCACTCGCCCACGATCATGCCGGCGTAGACCGGGGTGCCCGCGCCGATGAACAGCGCGCCCCTCTCCTGGGCGTTGTAAAGGCCGTAGGTCACGGCCTCGCCGGTCTCGAAGGCCACCAGAGACCCGGTATTCCGCCGGGCGATCTCCCCCTTCATGGGGGCGTACTCCTCGAAGACACTGGCCATAATGCCCTCGCCCTTGGTGGCGGTCAAAAACTCGTTCCGGTAACCGAAGAGGCCCCGGCTGGGCACCAAAAACTGCACCTTCATCCGGTCTCCCACGGGGGTCATGTCCAGCATATCCCCCTTCCGCCTGCCGATGGCCTCGATGACAGAGCCCACGCAGTCGGCGGGCACGTCCACCACCAGCCGCTCGATGGGCTCGCACTTCTTGCCGTCGATCTCCTGGAAGAGGACCCGGGGCGGGGACACCTGGAACTCGTAGCCCTCCCGCCGCATGGTCTCCATGAGGATGGAAAGGCTCATTTCGCCCCGGCCCGCCACGTTGAAGGAGTCGGTGGAGTTCTCCACCTCCGTGACCCGGAGGGACACGTCCTTCATGGTCTCCCGGAACAGCCGCTCCCGGAGCTGCCGGCTTGTGACAAACTTGCCCTCCTTCCCAGCAAAGGGAGAGTCGTTCACCGAGAAGGTCATCTCCATGGTGGGGGCGGAGATCTTCACAAACTCGATGGGCTCAATGACGCTGGGGACGCAGATGGTGTCGCCGATGGTGATGTCTCCGATGCCGCTGAGGGCGATGATCTCTCCGGCGCTGGCCTCGCTGGCGGGGACCTTGGCAAGTCCGTCGAAGGTGTAGAGGGCGGTGGCCTTGGCCTTTTTGGGGGGCTCGTCAGGGGTGTGGAAGTTGCACACCGCGATTTCGTCGTTCTGCTTGATGGAGCCCCGCTCAATTCTTCCCACGGCGATCCGGCCCACGAACTCGTTGTAGTCAATGGAGCTCACCAGCATCTGGAAGGGGGCCTCCGTGTCCGCCTCAGGGGCGGGAATGTAATCCAGAATGGTGTCAAAGAGGGGCGTGAGGTCGGTGCCCGCCACGTCGGGGGAGAAGGATGCGGTGCCCTGCCGGCCCGAGCAGAAGAGCATGGGGGAGTCAAGCTGCTCATCGGTGGCGTCCAGGTCCAGGAGAAGCTCCAGTACCTCGTCCACCACCTCGTGGACCCGCTGGTCGGGCCGGTCGATCTTGTTCACCACCACGATGACCCGGTGGCCCAGCTCCAGGGCACGGCTCAGCACGAACCGGGTCTGGGGCATGGGGCCCTCGGCGGCGTCCACCAGTAGGATGACGCCGTTGACCATCTTCAAAATACGCTCCACCTCGCCGCCGAAGTCGGCGTGGCCCGGGGTGTCCACCACGTTGATCTTGGCGTCCTTGTAGTGGACG
>JAAWPV010000026.1 GCA_022800215.1 Oscillospiraceae bacterium
CGTCAGCAGCTGCCGGGGCCGCTGGGGATACTGGGAGGAGGAGAAGGAGTCCAGATAGGCCACCGGCCAGTTGTCTAAGGTTGTCGTCAGCTCCTCCGGAGTCAGGCAGAACCGGCCCAGCTCGGCCAAAAGAAGGCCGCTTTCAGCCAGGGCGGTCACATCCTCGTTGCTTTGCCACAGGTGGTTTTTGCACCGCTCCATGAACCGGGGGACGTCACTGATCAGAACGGTGGTATCGGGGGGGAGATAGTCGACGGCTGTAGCCATCTGGGGATAGATAAGGGCCAGATACCGGTCAATGGCAGGGAATGACATGCCGTTTTCCAGCAGCTCCTTGTCCTGGTGGAGGGTGACCAGAAGCTGGTCAGAAGCTCCCTTTTTGACGGCGGCGGCCAGACGCTGATCCAGGGCCTTGGCAAGGCCGGGGATCCCGCCGGGAGTAAACTGGGGCAGCACCTCGGCGGCGGGAAAGATCCGGGCCTCGTGGAGCTGCTCGGTTCTGCGCTGGGTGGAGGGGTCAAAAAGCCCCATGGAGTCCACATCGTCTCCAAAAAACTCCATACGGACGGGGAGGGGATGGGCGGGAGAGAAAAAATCCAGAATCCCGCCGCGAAGGGCAAACTGCCCCGGGCCCTCCACCTGGTCGCAGCGGGTGTAGCCCGCAGCGGAAAGGGCTTCGGCCAGCTCATTCAGGTCATACTGCCGGCCCATGTGAAGGGTTCGGCTGGCCTGGGTCAGCAGCTGCCGGGGCATGGTTCGCTGCAAAAGGGCCTCTGCGGGGGCCACCAGGAAGGAAACCGCCCCTTGGCTGAGGGCCCAGAGGGTCTGGAGCCGCCGGTGCTCCCACTGGCGGGAGACCACAGCGGCGTTGTGAAAGGTAAATTCCCGGCTGGGAAGGGTCAGGGCATCCTCCCCGGTCAGGGATTTGAGATCGGCGGCCATGCGTTGGCACTCGGCGTCGTCGGCACAGAAAAGGGCCACCGGCCGGCCGGTCTGCTGCCAAAGGGCGGCGGCAAAATAGGCCCGGTGAACAGGAGAAAGACCGGAGAGAGCCGCCGGGGACAGGCCGTTGTCCAGGGCGGAGAGAAGCTGATGAAATTCAGGCAGAGCAGGCAGGGCGGAGAGAAGCTGCTTCATAAAAACCTCCGGGAGTGAAAATGGTTTTGCCAGGGCAGGCCGGGAGCCTGCTTTTTTTCGGAGAGACGCCGAAAGCCCCCGTCCCGAGGGGGGAGGGGGTGTCAATGGAGTTTTAGTATATACCATTGGGGCGGCGGGGTCAAGGGAGGAGAGAAAAACCCAGGGGCAAAGGCCTGGGTCAAGAGGGAAAGTGGGCGTTCAGCAGCTCCTGGGCCTGGGTACGGACATAGAGCTTATTGCCGTGGGCAAGGATGTATTCTAGATGCTCCCGGGCTTCGGGAAGGCGGCCCTCCAGCAGACAGAGCTGGGCCAAGGTGTGCAAACGGTAGAGCTTGGAGTACTCTCCCTCAGACCGCTCCAGCAGGGCCAGCAGGGGTTCCTCCACGCCCTGGGTCTCTCCCCGGAGCAGGGAGAGCTCCAGGTGAGAGTGAAGCTGACAGTCCCGAAGCTGGGCGCCCGGCTTCGGGCGGGGCGGATCCAGACGGGAAAGGAGCTGTGCCTGGCTTAAGGCCTCCTCTGCCTCAGGTATCTGCTCCAAGCCAATAAAAAAAGCGGCCAAGTTGGTGTAATAAAAGATGCGGGTGAGAGCGGTCATGGTTTGGGGTTCCAGGGATTGCTGGATCTCCAGAGCTTGGGCGGTGCGGCCCAGGGCATTGAGGGCGGCGGCCTGATCCATGCGGTAGGCAGCCAGGACGTTTTGGCGGCCCCGGGGACGCTTGCTCCAGTAGGCGATTTCCTCCTCCGCCCAGGCCAGCAAGGGTTCGGGATCGCAGCCCTGATTGAGAGAGTTGAGGGCCCGGAGGGTGCGGCGGCGGGAGGCAAAAATAAAAGCAAGGGCACCCACAGTGACCCAGAAAATATAGGGGGCCATGAGCCACCAAAAGGGAATCGGCCGATGGTGGAAAAGAGAAAGGAGCTTCGGGATAAAGACTGTCGCAAAACCCAGAGCATACCAGGCGTAGAGAACTCCGTTCCGATGGGCCCAGAACCAGCGGTTCATGAAAAACGACCTCCTTGCAAAAGAAAAGAAACTCTCCTAATTAAACTTGCTCATGGCGGCCTGGGGGCCTTCTTTAATGTAGGTTTCCACGGCCTGGGCAGCGCGCTGAATGGCGGAGTCCACCAGCTTGCGGTCTTCCCCCTGGGGCTTGCCTAAGACCCAGTCGGCCATATCATAGTCGGGATGGGGCTTTCCACCGACCCCGATGCGGATCCGGGGAAACTGGTCGGAGTGGAGGTGGGCGATGATATTCTTCAGGCCGTTATGTCCACCGGCGGAACCGTTCTGACGGATGCGCAGCTTGCCGGGGGGGAGGGCTACCTCGTCAGAGAGGACGATGATATGCTCCGGGGGAACCTTGAAGAAGGCGGCGGCCTGCTCCACCGCTTCGCCGGACAGGTTCATATAGGTGACAGGCTTCATGAGCAGCACCTTTTCGCCCCCCAGAAGGGCGGTGTTGGTGAGGGCTTTGTATTTTAGCCGCTGGACGGGGATGTCCAGCTTGTCGGCGAGTTGGTCGATGGCGTCGAAGCCAACATTATGGCGGGTGCGGTCATACCGATCCCCGATGTTGCCCAGACCGACCACCAGCCAGGTGACGGGGCCGGAGGGTTTGCGGGAAAAGAACATGGTGATACCTCCAAATATAGGGCGGCGGCCCTGACATTTTTGGGAAAGGGAAAGAGAAGGGCGGGGCAAATGCCCCGCCCCTGCTTTTCGGCGTTTTAGTTGAACAGGCGGGACACCGAGGCCTCCTGATAGATGCAGTCGATGGCTTCGGCAAAGAGATTGGCCACGGAGAGGTACTTGATCTTGTCGCTGCGCTCCGGGGCGGAGGGGATGGTATCCAGGAAAACCAGCTCCTTGATGGGGCTGGCGTTGATCCGGTCATAGGCGGGGCCGGAGAGGACGCCGTGGCTGGCGCAGGCGTATACATCGGTGGCGCCGCCAATATCCACCAGGGCTTGGGCCGCGCCGCACAGGGAGCCGGCGGTGTCTACCATGTCGTCGAAGAGGATGACCTGTTTGCCATGAACGTCACCGATAATATTCATGACCTCGGAGGAGTTGGCCTTCTGGCGGCGCTTGTCTACGATGGCAAGGCTCATGCCCAGCTTCTGGGCGAAGGCCCGGGCCCGGGACACGCTGCCCACGTCGGGGGAGACCACCACGGTGTCGTCCTCATGGCCGAAGAACTGGTCATGGAAGTGGCGGGCAAAGATGGGGTTGCCCAGCAGGTTGTCCACGGGGATATCGAAGAAGCCCTGAATCTGGGAGGCGTGAAGGTCCATGGTCAGGACCCGGTCGGCGCCGGCACGGGTGATGAGGTTGGCCACCAGCTTGGCGGAGATGGGGTCCCGGGGCTTGGTCTTCCGGTCCTGCCGGGCGTAGCCGAAGTAGGGCATCACGGCGGTGATCCGTCCGGCAGAGGCCCGGCGGAGGGCGTCGATCATGATGAGCAGCTCCATCAGGTTGTCGTTGGTGGGGGCACAGGTGGACTGGACCACAAACACATCAGAGCCGCGAACGGTTTCGTAAAGGGAGACGGAGGTCTCACCGTCAGAGAAACGTCCGGTTTCGGCGTTGCCCAGCTCTGTATTCAGCTTGGTGCAGATGGCCTTTGCAAGGCCGGGGCAGGCGCTGCCGGAGAAAATTTTGATATCCTTTCCGTGGGCGATCATGTACAACATCCTCTCATTTTTTCTGTGTATTTATCTTCATTCCTTGTGGAACCCGGACAGTATTATGATCGCGGCGGAAAGACCCTCGCCGCGACCGGGGGGTTATTCCCCTCTGCGGCGTTTGGCCCAGCCCTTTTTATTCACCTGCCGGGCCCGGGCGATGGCAAGGTCGTCGGCGGGGACCTCGTCGGTGATGGTGCTCCCGGCGGCGGTGAAGGCACCCTCTCCCACAGTGACGGGGGCCACCAGGTTGGTGTTGCAGCCGATGAAGGCGTGGTCGCCGATGACAGTGCGGAATTTGTGCTTGCCGTCATAGTTCACCGTGACGGTGCCGCAGCCGAAGTTTACCCCGGCACCTACGTCGGCATCTCCCACATAAGTAAGGTGGGAGATCTTGGTGCCCTCCCCGATGCGGGAGTTTTTCAGCTCCACGAAGTCGCCCACCTTCACCTTTTTGGCGATATGGCAGCCTGGCCGGACATAGGCGAAGGGGCCGACGGTGCATTCGTCCTCCACGGTGGATTCCACCAGCTGGGAGGCGTTGATGGTGACCTTATCCCCTACGGTGCAGTCGGTGAGCATGGAGTTGGGCCCGATGACGCAGCCCACCCCGATGGCGGTCTCCCCCAGAAGGATGGTGCCGGGCAGGAGGGTGGAACCCTCCCCCACGGTGACGGCGGGGCCGACGTAGGTATGGTCAGCGTCCACAAAGCGGACCCGGTTGGCAAGCAGCCGCTCCACGCTGAGGTGTTTGGCCAGGGGCTCCACGGCGGAGGCACGGTAGGCAAGGTCGTCCTTCAGAGGCAAAGCCCGATCCTGGAAGGGCTTGGCGTCGCCCAGGGCGGCCACTGTGTCCATCAGGTCCCGCCCGTCCTGAAGGGCGGCGGCCAGAGCAGCCCCCCGGAGGGTGACAACGCCCTTGGGCTGCTCCTTCTGGGAAAGACCGAAGGAGGTGCCCTCAGGGGCCAGCAGCACGGGCTGGGTCACTACGGCGACAGGGCCGGGGACCAGAGACAAAAACGCCGCCAGACGAGCGGGTACGTCGTTGGCGTCGGAATAGGCAAACTCTGTATTGGCGGGAAAACAAGCGGCAGCGGCGTCCCGGTCCGCCTCATCACAGACCACAAAAAAACGCTCAGTACCCTCAGCCTGCAAAGCGGCGCAGAGCCAGCGGGCGGCGGGCTCAAAGAGGATGTCCTGGAAGAATGGGGAGGAGGCGTTCTCACCTCGGGATAAACAGATAACAGCTCCCAGATTTTCCATGACACACACCTCCATTTCAAGAAATATTTGCTATCTTAAGAACAGTATATCAAAAAGGGGAGGGAAATGCAAAGGAAATACACAGAAAAAGTGAAGAAAAATGGTCCGGTTTCCCGGACCATTTTCGACAATATGCTCATTCAGTGTGATCAAGCGGCCAAAACTGCCCGCAGCTTAAGATGCCGGAAAAGCTGGAACACCTCGGTGGTGGCGCAGATCTTGTCTGCCAGGCTCACCACCCAGGCTTCACGGCTCCGGGGCAGATGGAAGGCCAGGGGCCACATATGGGCCAGGATGATGTTCCGCTCCAGCTTGGAAAGACGGGTGAGCTTCTCAGCGTTCCGGAGGGCGAACTCCGGGTGGTCGAAGCACTGGAGCCCCGGATGGGCGCTCTGGTCGTTCCAGCGGTAGAGGTACAGGTCGTGGAGCAGGCCGGCCCGGGCGCAGGCCATGTAATCCAGCCCCCAGCGGCGGGCGAGACGGAAGGCTATGTAGGCGACAAAGATGGAATGTTCAAAGCAGTTGACCCCCGGGTGGTGGGGGAGGGTACGCATGGATTGGACCTGGGGGGTGTCGATCAGGTCCTCCACACAGCGTACGAAAGCGCCGTGGTTGGTAGGGTCGATCAAAGACATGGTATCACTCCTTACGGCACCCATTATAGCGTCTTTTTTTCTGTTTGTCACCTGGAAAAAGAAAGATTTCTTCAAATCGTAAGGATTTCGTAAAGATTTGCCGGGAAATGATATGGTAGAATACCTCTATCAATTTATGTATAAGGAAGGAAGCGGGGCCATGCTCAGCCTCAATTACCGGGACGCCCGGCCTATCTACGAACAGGTTCGGGACGGTCTCAGGCATCTGGTGGTCACCGGGGCCATCATAGAAGGGGAACCTCTGCCCACGGCGGAGGTTCTGGCGGCCAATCTGGCCATCAACCCCAACACCATCCGCCGGGCCTACGGCGCTTTGGCGGAGGAGGGGTACATCACCCAGATCCCCGGCGGGGCGCCCACCGCGGCCCAGGGTCCGGCGGCGGATGCCGCCCGGCGCGAAGTGCTGCTCCGGCAGTTCGACGATACCACCCGGGAGCTTCGGTTCCTGGGCATGACGGCGGAAGAGCTGGCCCGGCGGCTGGGAGGAGACACAAAAACGCAGGACCGGGAAATGCCCGGCGGCAAGCCCCGGCTTTCCGTAACAGTGAAGCTGAGGACGAAGGGGAAGGAGGAGAAGCAATGATCGAAGTGCAGGCAGTGTCCAAAGCCTTTGAAGGGTTCCAGGCCCTGGATAAGCTGACCATGACAGTGCCCACCGGCTCCATCTACGGCCTGGTGGGCCCAACGGCGCGGGGAAGTCCACCATCCTCCGACATATCACCGGCGTCTACCAGCAGGACAGCGGCATCATCCTGGTGGACGGGGAGACGGTCTACGAGAACCCGGCGGTGAAGGAGAAGATCGCCGACATCCCCGACGACCTCTACTATTTCGGTTCCGCCTCCACCCGGGATATGGCCCGGTTCTATAAGGGCTTCTATCCCCGGTTTGATGAAAACCGGTACGAGTCGTTGAAAGACGTGTTCCGCACGGTGGACGAAAAGCGGCCCATCCGGCGGCTGTCCAAGGGAATGCAGAAGCAAGCCGCCTTCTGGCTGGCCCTCTGCTGCCGGCCTGAGGTGCTGGTGCTGGACGAGCCGGTGGACGGCCTGGACCCGGTGATGCGCCGGCAGGTCTGGAGCCTCCTCATGGCCGATGTGGCCCAGGACGGCACCACCGTGCTGGTGTCCTCCCACAACCTGCGGGAGCTGGAGGACGTCTGCGACCATGTGGGCATCCTCTCCAAGGGGCGGGTGTTGGTGGAGCGGAGCCTAAACGACCTTCAGGAGAACCTGGTGAAGATGCAGGTGGTCTTCCAGACCCGGGAGCTGCCCCAGCTTCCCGAGGACATGGAGGTGCTGAACGTCCAGCAGGTGGGCCGTATCCACACCCTCATCGTCCGGGGCACCGCCGAGGAGATCACCAACCGCCTGGCGGTCTATTCTCCCATTCTCATGGACGCTTTGCCCCTTACGCTGGAGGAGATCTTCATTTATGAATTGGGAGGTGAGGATTATGAAGTCCGTGATGTCATTTTGTAAAAAGCACGGCTGGTTCAATCCCACTCTCTTCTGGAAGAACGTGACCCGGTTCTGGCCCATCTGGGTCCTTTACGGGGTCATCCACTTCTTTGAGCTGCCCATGGCCATCTTCTCGGAAAGCCGGTGGACCGCCATCACCGCGGGTATCGTCCGGGAGCAGCTGATGGTGGCCTGCTATGCTTCTATCTGGGTCAACGCCTTCTTCGGCATCCTTCTGGCCATGACCCTTTTCTCCTACCTCATGAGCAGCCGTTCCTGCCAGGCCATCCACGCCCTGCCCATCCGGCGGGAGGGCCTGCTGCTCACCAACTACGTTTCCGCCCTCGGGTTTATCGCCGTGCCCAGTCTGGTGGTGAGCCTTCTCGCCCTGGGCATGACTGCCCTTCAGGGGGTGTTCCTGCCGCTGGAGATCTTCAAGTGGCTGGTCCTTCAGGTGGTGGTGGGTATGTTTTTCTTCTCCTTCGGCACCTGCTGCGCCATGTTCACCGGCCACATCCTGGCCCTGCCTGCCTTCTACGGCATCCTGAACGCCCTGGTCATCGGGGTGGCCTTCCTGCTGGACAGCGCCATGGATATTCTGCTCATCGGTTACGGCGGCAGCGCCTTGGCGGGGTCCGACCTGGCCCGCTGGTGTACTCCCATCTACCAGCTCACCCATCTGCTCCAGTGGCGGCAGCAATATGAGGATTACGGCGATTACATGATCGCATTTGGGGGAGAGCGGGTCATCGACGTCCTGCCCGCCGTCTGCTACGCCCTGGTGCTGGGCTGCGCCTTCACCCTCGTTTCCTACTGGGTCTACCAGCGCCGCCAGTTGGAGCGGGCGGGGGACGTGGTCACCGTGGGCTGGGTCCGGCCCGTGTTCCAGTACGGTCTGGGCATCTGCCTGGGCCTCACCCTGGGCATCGCCGTTTACAGCTATTTCTTCTGGCAGTATGGCCCCTGGGCTTACATCGCCCTGGTGGCCCTGTGGTCCATGGTGGGCTGCTTTGTGGGCCGGGCACTTCTCAAAAAGACTCTCCGGGTCCTTCGGGATGGCTGGAAGGGTCTTGTGGCTCTGGGCCTTGCCATGCTTTTGCTGCTGGGGGGCGTCCGGCTGGATACCTTCGGCTTCCAGCGGCGGCTCCCCAAGCTGGATGACATCACCATGGTGGATATCTGGCAGCCCGGCAGCCAGCCCGACGACAGCGGCCGCTATCTCAGCCTTGCCACCGAGGACCGGGCGCTCATCGCGGAGGTCCTGGCCTTCCACCAGGACCTGGCCAGCGAGGCGGGCTCTTTCTCCGAAAATGGCAGCTATTACACCTTTGAAGGGGACTACCAGACCGGCGGGGAGACCCGTGTGACCATCGAATATTACAGAAAGGACGGCTCCACCGTCCGCCGGAGCTATGACTCCGTTCCCATTACGGCCCAGGCCCTTCAGGACCCTGACTCCTACGCCGCCAGGCTCCAGGCGCTTTTGAACCGGCCCGAGGTGGTGGAGGAGCTCTACCTCCGGAACTTCCAGGGCGACTGGGAAAACCGCTGGAACACCCGGGGCATCGCCTGTACCCTCTATGATGAGTATAACGGGGAGCATCTGGAGCTCACCGACGACCAGGCGGAGGCCCTCTGGGAGGCGGTAAAGGCGGACCTGAAGGCGGGGAACTTCCGCCGCTACCTTCTCAGCGACCGGGAGCGGGCGGAGAACACTTACTACGCCGACTTGGAATTCGACGTGGCCTATACCGTGACCCGGGGGGATGGCAGCCGGCAGATGGAGACCACCTATATCACCATCACCCCCCAGAATACCGCCGTCAACCTGATGAAGCTGCTGGAGCAGGAGGACCTGACGGGATATCTGGTGCCCCGGACCGCTCCGGTGGGCCAGGACCGGGAGAGCGCCTATCCCATGACAGAGGCTGTGGATTGAAGAATTTGTAAACTTTTTGTTTTTTCGTTGTCTCGACAGGGCAAAGGTGGTAAAATGTCCTTCACGACGTGAAACAGTAAGGAGGATATCCATGAAAAAGAACCACATGCTTGCCCTTGTCCTGTCTCTCAGCCTGCTGGCCGGCTGCCAGACGGCTGCGCCCACAGGCACTCCCGCCGCCGGTCATGAGGATGACATGGTCTATCGGACCATCGGCGTTACCCGGGATACTCCCTTGCTGACGGTGGACGGAGCGGAGATCAGCGCGGAGAAGACCCTCTTCTGGCTCACCCAGGGGGTGGAAAGCTGGCTGACCGGCGCCGGCATCAGCCTGGAGGACGACTGGACCCAGCCTTACGGCTCCACCGGCATGACCATTGCGGAAGCCATTAAGGCCGACGCTTTGTCCACCACAAAATTTTATCAGATCATCGAGAACAAGGCGCTGGAGGTGGGGGTTGTCCCCACTGCGGAGGAGGAGCAGGCTCTTACCGACGCGCTGACCAAGGCCATTGAGCAGTCCGGCGGCGAAGAGACGTTTCAGCAGAGCCTGGACCAGATGTGCATCAGCCGGGCGGGCTTTGAGGAGCTGAACCGGGTGTCCTACCTATACGAGCTCCTTCAGACCAAGCTGGCCGCTGACGGTACGTTTGGGGACGGTTACACCATGGAGGATTTCCTGGCCGAGTACGGCATTTACGCCGCCAAGCACATCCTCATCTCCACCCGCCGCATCAATGCCGACGGCACGGGCTACGAGGACTTTTCCGACGAGGAGAAGGCCGAGGCCAAGGCCAAAGCTGACGATCTCCGGGCCCAGCTTGCCGCCGCCGGGGACAGTGCGACCCTTTTTGACGAGCTGATGAATGAATACAGCGAGGATGGCCGGGACAGCAGCGGAAACCTCTATTTCCCTCAGGGCTATACCTATGTCTACTCCGCCGACAAGGTCACCAGCTATGACCAGGTGGCGATGGTGCCCGAATTTGAGGAGGGGGCCAAGGCGCTGAAGGTGGGGGAGATCAGCCAGCCTATCCAGACCGACTATGGCTACCATATCATCCTGCGTATCGACGTGGACACCGCCGGCCAGGCTGCGGCTGATATGCTCTCGGCCCAAAGCGAGAAGTGGATGACCATGGCCAAGGTGGAAACCACCCCCGCCTACGACGAGCTGGATGTGAAGGAGTTTTACCGGAAGCTCCAGACCCTGCGGGAGGAGCTGGCCCCCCAGGAGACTCCTCAGCCCAGCGCCGAACCAAGCCCCGCCAACTAAACCACCAAAACTCAAAACGGAGGGTATTTCTCGAGCTGAGAAATACCCTCCGTTTTTATATTTTGGAGTTTTGAAAATTTTTTCAAAAAAATTTTTCTTGGATGTACGAAAACGTACAACACCTGGGGGTGTTTTCCGTATTTATGGGGGCGTACCTTATCTGTCCTTTTTCCGCAGCAGCAGATGGTGGAAAAAGGCGATCTGCCGGTATGGGTCCTCCTCATAGACCAGCCGCTCCAACCGGAACATCTTTTCCTGCCATTCCGGTTGTTCCTTGATGGCATTGTCCTGCTGTAAGGCCCAAAAGATGCGAACGCCAAACATCTTTTCCAGCGCCATCCCGGGCATTTGCCGGAGAAGTTCCTCTGCGTCATAATAGCGCACGGTTCCAAAGTTCAATACGGACAGGTCCCCGCCCTTCAGCAGGGAGATGGCCTCATCCAAAGCATTTTCAAACACGGCCTTCTGCATGATCCGGCCGGGATGGTTGTGCTTGACGATGGAAAGGTGCCCACCGGGCTTCAAAAGACGGAAAAACTCCTCCAAAATGTCACTGTGTTCCGGTATGTATTCCAGCACATTGTGGCAGACGATGAGGTCAAAACTCCCGCGTTCCAGCTCCGCCAGCTGCTTCACATCGCCGACAATCTGCTGATAGGTTCCCGGACCGACCCGGTTTTCAGCCATTTCCCTGTTGGGCTCTACGGCGACCACCTGATTTTCTTCGCTCAGATGGGCCGCAGTGAGGCCAAATCCACTCCCAAAATCCAGGACCTTTCCCGCCCGGACAGGGGGAAGCTGGTCCCAAACCACCCGGTAAAAGAGCTTTCCCCAGGGCTTTTGCGTGTTTACCCAATAGGATTGCAAATCTTTGTTCATGGTCATCACCCTTGCCCATTGTACCACGCAAAGATCTGTTTGAAAAGGCAGGAAAGCTGCACGCCCCCATTCACCGAACAGATGTTTCACGTGAAACATCTGTTCCGCCCCAGCATTTTGCCCACCTCGCAAACGATGACCGGCGTCACCGCCAGTACCAGCACCACCGCCCATTCCACCGGGTTCAGGGGCACCGTCTGGAAAATGCGCTGGAGGGGCGGCAGGCACAGCACGGAAAGCTGCATCGCAAGCCCCGCCAGAAAGGCCTTGTTCATGGCCGGGTTGGAAAAGACGCCGATGTGGAAGAGGGAATGACGCTCGCTTCTCACGTCAAAGGCGTGGAACAGCTGGCAGAGGGTGAGGGTGGCGAAGGCCATGGTGTTGGCCGCCTGGTAGGCCTCCCCGGGGTCAGAGAGGACATATTCCCCCAAAAAGTAGGCCGCCAAAGTGAGCAGACCCACCATGGCCCCTTGCCAGATGAGCCGCAGGGAGAACCGGCGGGTGAAAAGGCTCTCCCCGGCCGGCCGGGGCTTTTCCTCCATGACCCCTTCCTCCACCGGCTCCACCCCCAGAGCCAAAGCGGGCAGGGAGTCGGTGACCAGATTGAGCCACAGCAGCTGAACCGGCAGCAGGGGCATCTGGTGGAAGTTGAAAACGGTGGCCAGAAAGATGGTGAGGATCTCCCCGATGTTGCAGGACAATAAGTAGTGAATGGCCTTTTTGATGTTGGCGTAGATCCCCCGGCCCTCGGTCACGGCGGAGACAATGGTGGCAAAGTTGTCGTCGGTGAGGATCATGTCGGCGGCTTCCTTGGCCACGTCGGTGCCCGCCTTGCCCATGGCGCAGCCGATGTGGGCCGCCTTCAGGGCGGGGGCGTCGTTGACCCCGTCTCCCGTCATGGCCACCACCTGGCCCTTTTTCCGCCAAGCGTTGACAATGCGCATTTTATGTTCGGGAGACACCCGGGCGTAGACGGCGAACTTTTCCACATCCTGCTCCAAAAGCTCCTGGCTCATAAAGTCCAGGTCGGTCCCCGTCACTGCCAGATCTCTGTCGCCGTAGATGCCCAGCTCCCGGGCCACCGCCACGGCGGTGAGCTTGTGGTCCCCGGTGATCATCACCGGCTTGATACCCGCCGAGCGGCACTGGGTCACCGCCTCCCTGGCCTCCGCCCGGGGCGGGTCCATCATGCCGATGAGCCCCAGGAAGGTGAGCCCGTGCTCCAGCTCCTCCGGGGTGCAGGCCTTGGGCAGGCTGGGCAGGTCCCGCCAGGCCACTGCCAAAACCCGCAGGGCGGCCTGGGCCATCCGGTCATTGTGGGCGAGGGCCTCCCGCTTCTGCCCCTCGGGGATGCGGCACTTGGCCAGAAGCACGTCGGGCGCCCCCTTTACGCAGACCCGGAAGCCCCCCTCCGGCTTGGGGTGGACGGTGGACATGAGCTTCCGGTCTGAGTCAAAGGGCACCTCGCCCTTCCGGGGCATCTCCCGTTCCAGGGCATTTTTGTCCAGCCCTTCCTGCAAAGCGGCCTCCACGATGGCCGCCTCGGTGGGGTCGCCAAAGGCCCGCCCTCCCTTCAACGCGGCGTCACAGCAGAGGGCGGCGGCGGTCAATACGTCCCGGCTGCTGGTGCCCTGCAAAGTCCATACCTGCCGCACGGTCATCTTGTTCTGGGTCAGGGTCCCCGTCTTGTCTGAGCAGATGACCCCGGCGCAGCCCAGGGTCTCCACCGCAGGCAGCTTTTTCACGATGGCCCCCCGTTTGGCCAGCCGCTGGACCCCCAGGGCCAGCACGATGGTGACGATGGCGGGCAGCCCCTCGGGGATGGCGGCCACCGCCAGGGACACCGCCGTCATGAACATATCCAGCATATCCCGGCCCTGGATGAGCCCCACCCCGAACATGACCGCACACACGCACAGGCAGACAAAGGACAAGGTCTTGGAGATCTCTCCCATCCGCCTCTGAAGAGGGGTCTCGCTGTCCTCCTGGTCCAGAAGAAGGCCCGCCACCCGGCCCACCTCGCTGTCCATGCCGGTGGCAGTGACCAGAGCCAGGCCCCGGCCGGCGGTAACGATGGTGGAGCCGATGACCATGTTCCGCCGGTCCGCCAGGGGGGTGGCCTCGGGCAGCCCTTCTCCCGCCTGCTTTTCCACCGGCAGGGATTCCCCCGTCATGGCGCTCTCATCCGTTTTCAGCCCGGCGCATTCCAGCAGCCGGGCGTCGGCGGGCACCAGGTCCCCGGCCTCCAGCCGGATGAGATCCCCGGAGACCACATCGGCGGCTTCCACCAGCATTTCCGCCCCCTCCCGGATCACCCGGGCCCGGGGCGCCGACATTTTCCGCAGGGCCTCCAGGGCCTGCTGGGCGCTGTTCTCCTGGGAGATGGAGATGGCGGCGTTGACCACCACGATGAGGAGAATGATGGCGCTGTCCAGCCAGTCTTCCCCGCCGCTGGACCACAGGGACAGTCCCGCCGCCGCCAGGAGCACCAGGATCATGGGGTCCTTTAACTGGTCCAAAAGCCGCAGAATCAGCGGCCGGGGCGGCTTGCCTTTCAACCGGTTGGGGCCGTACTTTTGAAGCCGCTTTTGGGCCTCCGCCTTGCTGAGGCCCCGATGGCGGTCTGTACCCAGCCGGGCGGCCGCTTCTCCCAAAGTCAAACTGTGCCAAGTGCTCATAGGTTTCCAGTCCTTCCTTTTCCACATTCTGGTAAATCTATGATACAGGGAGAACTTGTCCGATTACAAGGGAATCCTGGCGGCTTCAATAAGCAGGAGCAAAAATTCCTTTGGGGTGGGCTTTTTGGCTTCGGGGGAGGGAAGGAATTGTCGGTAAAAAGGCGCCCCGGCCGTGTGTATGGAGTCAATGAGCCGGCGGATGTTGATATCCAGGTGCTCCGCCTCCACCCCAAGTTCTCTGGCTGCCTGCAAATGGATGACCTTCAAAAGTTCCTCCCGGTCCCGGCTCAGGAGGGCGGCGCACCGGGCGGCCTGCCGAAAGCCCTTCCATTGGGGATTGGCCCCCATTTTCAGAAGAAGGAGCTCATACTTTCGGTCAGGTCCGGCGCCCAGAGCCCGGATGTGGGGCAGAAGCTGCTGCAGGCTGTAGGGCTTGAGGAAAAAATACCGGGCGCCCAGGGAAAAGGCCAAGTCACTGATCGATTCGTGACCGGCCCGGGAGAGGACAATGACCTCCGCTGGGCCGTTTGCGGCCTTATACTGACGCAGTAGCTCCATGCCGTCCATCCCGGGCAGAATGAGGTCCAGCAAAATAACCTGAGGGTTTTCGGCCCAGGCTTTCCTTAGCCCCTCCGGCCCGTCGGAAGCTGTGACGCAGACAATATCCGGTTGTTCGTTTAGAAAATGGGCGACAAGCCATTGCTGAGCGGCGTCATCCTCTATAAGCAATACCTTAGTGGGGGTCAGACTGTTTGATTTCGGGTCGAATGGCATTTACAAGCCCTCCTGCTGTTCCAAACAATTCAATGAGGAGCATCCGGTCAGCCGGATGGGTCTGTCTGACCAACTCGATCAGCAAGGCCTCCTGTTCATCACAGCCCTCCTGGCCAAAGAGCAGGTAATCACTGGAAACACCCAAGGCCAATGCCAGATTGGCAAACTTTCCAATGGTCATACTCTGTTCCCCCTTCTCCTCCTTGGACAGGTACTGGGGGGAGCTGTCGGCGGCTTCAGCCACCTGCTCCATGGTGAACTTTTTGGCCTGCCGAACGGCGCGTATGCGCTGTCCCACCGCCGTCAGTCTCGGGTCGGGCGTTTTCTTTTCTTTCGCTGCCATACTACTGTGCCTCCTTATATCTATCAACGATAGATATAGCTTGCCACAATTATCAGAGAAGAAAATAAATAATTGTTTCGATACACATAAACGATAATAGAGATTTGACCGATTTTTTCAAAAAAGTTTGAGAAAAAATGAAAAAGGATGAAAAAACTGCCGCCGGAAACCCGACGGCAGTTTTGGGAAGCTCTGTTATTTTTCCTCCCGAATGAGGACAAAAGGGGTGAGCTGACGGTCCTGGCCCGCCGGGTTGTCCCGGATCAGGTCCAAAAGAGACTGGTCGGTCCAGTTCTTCAACTGCCCGCTCTTTCCCAGAAGCTCCACGTTCAGGTCGTTGGCGTCCACGATCATCATGACTACCCCGGTTTTTTCAAACACCTCGTCACAAACCTTGTCAGGGTTGCTGGGGACCCGGACCCCCATATGCTCGTACTCGGGGATGTCCTCCCCATAGAAGCCGTCCAGGCCGGTGACCTCGGTGCCCAGCATGTCGTAAAAGACGCCGTGCCTGCCCAGGAGCTTGCCGAACCCGGCGCAGATGGCCGCCCACAGTACTTTGGGAAGGCCGCAGATGTTGATGGCGAACTGCATCTTCACCGGGAGGCCCATGCCCGGCCCGGCGGAGGTCTGGTGGACAAAGCGGCTCAGCACCTTGGCCCAGAAGCCGGGTTTGCACTCGTCCTCAGTGACGATGCGGCCCTGGCACAGGGCGATGACCTTCTCGCTGGAGGAGAGGATGTCCCCCGGCTGGTAAACAGGCTTGACGTATTTTTCAATGAGGTCGATGTAGCTTTCCCCCACCTGGACAAAGTGGGTGGTGATGGCGTGGCGGGCGTAGGTCTTGCCGCCTGCTTGAATGGTGACGTTTTTGCCCTCGTTGGCGTAAAAATCCATGGAAAGAACTCCTTTGTTTCTGAACTTTCTGCCCTGATATTATACCCGCCTTCCGGCTCATATGCAACCAAAAAAGCAAAAATTTCCCTTTTTGTCATAAAAATGCCGCCGTCCGGGCAAACTGTTACAACCTTTGACGATGAAAGGAGACTGGCTCCATGGGCTTTTTTGGACGCAGGCCCCGGCCTGACCCGCCCCACCCACGAAAGGAGCCCCGGTTCGACGGCCCCCTGACGGCGGAGGCCTTGGCCCAGGTGTTTACAAACTGCGTGGATTTTAACTGCCGGAGCATTTTGGTGGGCGGCAACGAGGCCTTCCGGGTCCAGCTTCTCTATTTGGCGGGCATGGTGCGGATGGAGCGGGTCAGCGACTATGTCCTCCGGCCCCTGGCCCAGGACAAGGCCCTGGCCGCCATGGGGGAGGCGGTGGCCTGGGAGCAGATGCGCGCCGGCACCCTCTACAGCCTGACGGTACAGGAGCGCACCACCCTGGACGAGGCGGTGGCCGACCTTGTGGAGGGCAACTGCCTGCTGATCTTCCCGGGGAAGGAACGGGCCCTATCTTTTAATGTAGGCACCGAGGAGAAGCGGGGCATCGGCGAGCCGGAGAATGAGGTGTCGGTCAAAGGCCCCAAGGACTCCTTTGTGGAAAATCTGCGGACCAACACCTCCCTGGTCCGGCGGCATCTGCGGACGGCGGACCTGCGGATCGAGGAGCAGGTGGTGGGCCGCCAGTCCCTGACCCCTGTGGACCTTGTGTGGGTGGAGGGCATCGCCGACCCCAAAACGGTGGACGCCCTCCGCCAAAGGCTGGAGGACATCGACATTGACGCCCTTTTGGCCACGGGCAATTTAGAGGAGTATATCGTGGACCGGCTGGACACCGCCTTTCCCATGGTGATGTACACCGAGCGGCCTGACCGCTTCTGTTACGGCCTCAGCGAGGGCCGGGTGGGCGCTCTTTTGGAGGGCATTCCTCTGGGCTACCTGGCCCCCGGAGTCATCGGAGATTTCCTCCGGGCGCCCCAGGACCGGTCGGAAAACTGGATGGTGGCCTCCGCCCTTACCGTTCTCCGGTGGCTCTGTCTGCTGGGGACCCTCTACCTGCCCGCCGTCTATGTGGCCATGGTAAACTTCCACCATGAGATGATCCCTACCCGGCTGGCCCTCTCCATCATGGCTGCCCGCCGGGACGTGCCTTTTTCGGCCCTCTTCGAAACCTTGCTCCTGCTCATAGCCTTTGAGGTCCTCCAAGAGGCGGGGCTCCGCCTGCCCCAGTCCATTGGCCAGACCGTGTCCATCCTGGGCGGCCTGGTGGTGGGCTCGGCGGCGGTGGAGGCCAAGCTCATCTCCCCAGCGGTGCTGGTGGTGGTGGCGGTGGCGGGCATCGCGGGCTACACCATGCCCTCCCAGGACCTTTCCGCCGCTCTGCGGCTCTGGCGGTTTTTGCTGTGCCTGCTGGCGGGGGCCATGGGCCTTTTCGGGGTGGTGACGGGCACCGTTTTGCTCATGGGCCATCTGGCGGGATTGGAGAGCTTCGGTGCGGCCTATCTCACCCCCTTCGCCGCCAATGCCGGGGACCAGGTGGAAGGTCACACCGTCCTCCGGCAGCCCCTGCCTGCCGACAAGCTGCGCCCCGCCCATCTCAATCCTGCCAACCGCAGAAAACAGAAGTAGGGGTGCTCCCCTGGGGGGCGCCTAAATCAGAGGAGGCGAAAACCATGAAAAGCGGAACACGGCCCTTGCTTCTGATGCTGGCTTTTTTGTTGGGAGCCAAGGCCCTGGGCCTTCTGCCCCAAAGCCGGGAGCTGGAGGAGTGGAAGCTGGTCACCTCCCTGGCCCTGGATACCGGGGAGGAGGCGGTCACCGCCACCGCCCTCACCGGGGTCCGCACCACCGAGGAGGAGGAACCGGAGACCTTCTCCGGGGAGGGGGCCAGCCTGGCGGAGGCCTGCGCCGCCCTGCGGCAAAATTCCTCCCGTCGGGCCTATCTGGGCCAGACCCAGCAGCTTTTGCTGGGGGAGGGGCAGGACCTTCAGGCGGCCATGGATTTTGTGCTTCTGAGCCGGGAAGTGCGGACCGATACCTTATTATATATAGTAAAGGGGGAGGCGGGGGCCGCCCTGTCCGCCTCGGCGGACAAGGTGGGGGCCGAGACCGGCGGTCAGGACCCCCGGGGCCGGACGGTGGGGGAGCTGCTGCCCCGGCTCAGCGAGGGGGAATACACCCTGACCCCCGCCCTGAAGCCCGATGAGAAGGGGCTTCTGGCCCCGGCGGGCTGGGCGGTGCTGGGCCCCGGCGGGGTGGCGGACTATCTGGAGGGGGACGCCGCCCTGGGGGCCGACCTGCTGACAGGGCTGGGGACGGACCAAACGGTGACCCTTCCCGGCGGCGCCGTCCAGTTGACCTCGGTACGGATTTGGGCCAAAGGTGGAAAGCTATGCTGCGCCCTCACTGCCCGGGTGGCCCAGGGAACCCCCGGGGCGGCCGACCTGGAGGACTGGGGGGCGGAGAAGCTGAAGGCCGCTCTGGCCTATGGCTGGGACTGCTGGGGGCTCCGCCGGGGACTGGCGGCTTTGGAACCCTGGACCTGGGAGAGCTGGCGGGAAGCGGATATCTCTGCCTTGCAGGTGGAAGTGACGGGAAAGCTGGTGGGAGAGCATGGAGGAGAATAAAGGATATGGGGCTTCCGTCCGGGAGCGGCTGGAGCTGACCCTCACCGCCCTGCTGCCGGGGGCTTTGGCTCTGCTGCACCCGGTGACCGTCCGGGCCGGGCGGTTGAGCTGGCTTTGCCCGGTTTTGGCCTTGCCTGTGGGTCTTTGGCTCTGCGCTCTCTGGCGGGAACTGGGGGCGGAGGATCTGCCCCGGGGTCTGGAAAGGGCCTTTGGCCATTTCCTGGGGAAAGTCTGCCAGCTTTTGTATTTCCTCTGGGCCCTTGTTTTGCTGACCGAGAGCGCCGGCCGGTATGCCGCCCGGCTCATGACGACTACGGAAGGGGAACAGGCCCGCTGGCTTTTCCTGCTGGCCGCCCTGGGGCTTTGTCTGTGGCTGAGCCGGGGGACAGGGGCGGTGCTGGCCCGGACGGGCAAGCTGTTTTTTCTCGCTACGGGAGTGGTGCTGGCGCTGATTTTGCTCCTGGCCCTCCCGGCGGTAGACTGGAAGAACCTGTGGCCCCCGGAGGAGGCCGACCTCTGGGGCCTGCTGCCGGGGGCGGGGCTTTGCCTCAGTCTGTCCGGCTATGGCATCTATGCTCTGTGCCTGCCCCGGAGGCTGGACAGCGGGATGAAAAGCTGGCCCTGGACGGTGTGGGCCTGCGGTGTCTTTGCTGCCCTATTATTTATAGTTGTGGGAGCCTTCGGCCCCGCCCTGACCCTCCGCATGAGGGACCCCTTCCTGTATCTTCTGGAAGGGGTCCGGGTGCCCGGGGCTTTTCAGCGGGGAGAAGCGGCGCTGGTGGCAGTGCTGGCGCTTGGGGATATTACGCTACTGGCTTTGCTGACGCGGGGAGCCCTGACTCTTTGGTGGGAGTTGACACCGGGTTGGAAGGGGGGAGAACTGTGGGTCCTGTTCGCCTTCCTTGCGGCAGGAGTGCTGCCGGTGGGGGCGGCAGAGCGGTGGCTTCCCGTTGGAAGTTTGCTTTTGGGTATTATCCTTCCTGCTCTCGCTGTTTTAACTGGGAAACTGCGAAAGCGAAAATGACCTATGGCACATTTTGTGGAGATAAAAAAAGAAAATAAGCAGATGTTGGGCTCAAAAAGAAAAATAAAAAAAGTTGCAAAGAAAATGAAAAAAAGTGTTGACATTCCGCTTCCGATTTGGTATAGTAATAAAGCGCTCCAAACGGGGGCCAAAAATCAGAAGACCGAAACCCTTAGAGGGACAACGGATTTCGGGTTTTATGACAACCAGAAGCGCAGTGTGTACCTTGTAAATTAAACAACGTGAGAACGAAAGAAAACACCAGAGAAGGACGGAAGTTCTTTTCACAAGCGGAAGTTTGTGGAGAGGCTCCGAA
>JAAWPV010000027.1 GCA_022800215.1 Oscillospiraceae bacterium
CAAGGAAATAGTGCCTTGTAACCAGAGGCTTTATCCATTATAATAAAATTATAATTACCTTGAAGGGAATACAACAATGAAAGAATAAAATGAAGAAGTTGTTAAGTACATTTTTGTTCGGAGAGGATACCCCCCTGATTCCAGACGAGCATGGCGACTTCACTCGCCCAGTGAACTTCCGCAAACGCTATTACCGCATCCTGGAGGCCGCGGGGATCGAGCGAAAGGGTCTCCATAATCTGCGACATACCTTCGCTACCAACCTGGTGAACGGTGTGAAGCAGCAAGACGGCACCATCAGATCCCTCTCCCCGCGCCAAGTGGCCGATCTGCTGGGCCACTCCACCAGCGAGATCACCGAGCTGTACTATGTGAAGAAGGACACCGCCCGGCTGGCAGGGATCACGGTCGGGTTTGAGCTCTGACCCAGGTCAACAGTTGCGCCGCAATAGACAAAGAAAAGCTCCCCAAGTCGTCCAAACGGATGACCTGGGGAGCTGACTCTCTGATGCTTTTTTGATGCTGTAACGGACGGAACAGGGCGGGATCGTTGGCAACGGATGAGGCGATTTGAGCATCATTCTGACATCACCTTCGGCCCTCCCAAAATCACTCCGCCGAAAAAGTATAGAAACAGTCCCGGAATCGGATGATTCCGGGACTGTTTTTGGCAGGGGCAGAAGGACTCGAACCCTCGGCACGCGGTTTTGGAGTGGATGTGGGGAAAGCGTTGAATCTCAATGCTTCCCGCTCGTTCCGGCTGGTTGCAGGCTTTTGTGCCTTTCTTTCTCTGTTAGGTGATGCTCTTTTGATGCTATGCACCTAATTCAGTCGCAACACCTTGCTCATAAAGCGTCTCTGGGGCGATGTCGATCTCCCCGTCCAGCCAGACGGTAACACCGTAATCGATATAAACCTCCCGGAACTTTTTTTCATCCCGCAGTGCCGCAAACGCAGGTTCCTCCAGCAGCGGCTTGAAGTCTACAATACGGACTTCGCCTGTATTGAATCTCACCCAAAGGCGATGGTCCTCCAATGGCCTCACTCCAGACACTTTAATGACCGGAGCGGCTTCCCCGGCATATGCGATACCGTTTACAATGTGCATATATCCACGCCTCCTTTTACCGCAGGGGCTCAATTTTTCCGAATGGGATCCCCTGCACTGCTTTATTCCATGTTGTATACAGTTCATCCTCGTGGATAACTGCCCATGCCTGGACCAGCTTCAATTGCTTGACCGGCAGGCTGCCCGCAAGCAATTCCCCGTCAACTCCGACAGACGCTTCATACTCCGCAAAGTAGACATGAAAATGGGGCTTGTTGTGTTGGCCATTATCCTTGAAAATCATTTTGATTATGATGTTGTAAAACCGGCATAATTCGGGCATAGGTCATCCCTCCTCGCAAGTGTAGTTTACCACATTCAGAGATAGAAAACAACTCATTTTGTTTCCTATGTTCTTTATCGAAGTCACTCACAAGACATAATCTCAGTTCTTATTCGCATCCCTTTGCTTTGGCGTATGGAATTCAAAATCTGCTATATGGTCAAAACAAATTCACGCAGGGGCAAGGAAACTTTCCTTGCCCCTGCGTTTTTATCTTTGAGAGTATGTACTATTTCAAATTTTCAACGCCGACTTCATTGGTTTTACAATAGGCGTCCAATTTTGCTTCCGACGCTCCAATTTTTCTGCACTGACATGCAGTTCCAGTCTGCGGTTATAGCAGCATGTCAAGCGGGGAGAACACCTGGGCAAAGCACCGCCCAGGCGTTCTCCCCGTTGCCTTTTTACTCCATACAGCCGTATACGGTTGCCCGCATACGCAGATGGTGGTACTGCTCCAGGTTGGGCTGCAGGTTGTGCATATAGACAACGGAGAGCCCCTCCGAGGGATCCGACTCCGCCCAGGTGCCGGAGCCTCCCGTCCAGCCGAACTGGCCCAGAGAGCCGTTGTGATGTCCCACATACTTGTCCATCAGGGTCCGCACCCCATAGCCGTAGCCATATCCGGCCAGATAGGGGTTGGAGAAATCCTCCCGGATCAACTCCTGAGACAGGGTATTGTAGCGCATGAGGTCGATGGTCTTGCGGCCCATGATGCGTTTCCCCGCGTAAATGCCGCCGTTGGCCAGCATCTGCATGAGCTTGGTGTAATCCCAGCAGTTTGTGATTACCCGGGAGAAACCGGGCACCGTGCCCAACGGTCCCACCATCCTGGCCTCCAGCTCCGGCGGGCAGATGTAGAGCGCATCCTCGTCCCCCAGCTTCTTCCCAGGGTGCAGATAGTAATTTTTGACCAGGCGCTGGGGGATATCTCCAAAGGTGAAATTGGCGGAGTTTTCCATCCCCAGGGGCTCGAAAAGCATCTCCTTGATCACCAGCTCCGCCGGCTTTCCGCAGATCGCCTCCAGCAGCCCAGCGGTCAGCTCACTGGCAAAGCCGTACAGCCAGCGGGTGCCCGGCTCAAAGGCCAGAGGCACCTGGGACATGGCCTCGATCTGCTCCCGCAGGGTATAATGCTCCTTGTTCATAAGGGGCTCCATGGCCCGGAACATGGCCTCGGAGGTGGGATGGGACACGGGTTGATCTCCCATGATCATATGGTAGGGAAGCCCACAGGTCATGTTCATAATGTTTTTGACGGTGATGGGGTGCTCCACCGGAACGACTTCTGTCCCGCCCCCCGGATGGCATACCAGCTTTTTGGAGTGGCGCCACTCAGGGAAGTACTTGTAGATGGGATCGGTCATCAGAAACCTCCCCTGCTCATAAAGCATCATCGCCGTGGTATACATGGCGATCTTGGTCAGGGAGGCCTGACGGAACACGTTGTCCCGGGTCAGCGGTTTCCGATTCTCCCGGTCCGCCCAGCCAAAGTAGTTTTCATAGAGGATCTCCCCCTTCTTCGCCACGATGCAGGCGCAGCCGGGCAGACCATCCTCCACAAATTTTTGCAGCAGTTCATCCAGATGTCTGAATTCGGACATTTCCATTCCCCCTCCCCGTCATTCGATACAGCCGTATGCCACATTCCGCACCCGCAGATGCTGGAAGCGCTCCTCCCCCAGCTGCTTGTGCATGATGTTGTGCATATAGACTACAGAGAAGCCCTCGGCGGGATCCGCCTCGCACCAGGTCCCAAAGCCGCCTGTCCAGCCGAAGGCGCCCAGGGAACCGTTGTGGTCCCCCTGCTGCCGGTCGATCAGCGTGCGTACGCCGTACCCGTAGCCATAGCCCGCACTAAAGGGGTCGCCCCTGCGCAGCTCGGCCAGCTGGATCTCGTTGAGCCCGTTGGTCCGCATCATGTCGATGGTCTTGCGGCCCATGAGCCGTTTCCCGTCGTAAACGCCGCCGTTGGCCAGCATCTGCATGAGCTTAGTATAGTCGTTGACCGTGGAAAAGAGCCGGGCCCAGCCGGTCTCGTGCTCCTGACCGGGGAGGTGCTTGTCGTCAAAGGGGAGGGCCGTGGGCAGCAGATTCCGCTCCTCATCCCAGGCGTAGAGCTTCACCATTCTCTCCTGGGCGTTGCCGAAATAGCGGGAGCGGGTGTTGTCCATACCCAGAGGATCAAACAGGAACTTTTGGAAGGCGTCGTCCACCGGCATATCGGCCAGCACCTCGATGAGGGCCGCCGTGATCTCGCTGGAGAAGCCATAGATCCAGTGAGTGCCAGGCTCAAAGGCCAGGACCGCTTTGGACATGGCGGCAATATGCTCCTGCACGGTGAAGTGACCCTTCTCCCACAGCGGCTCCATACAGGCCTGCATGGAGCGCACCGTCTGGTCATCGGAGAGGGCCCGGGTGTTGCAGTAGGGCAGGCCGCACTTCATGGACAGCACATCGCTGATAAGAATGGGCCCCTCCGTGGGGACCGTCTGCAGCTCTCCATTGGGCTTCCGGACAAATTTCCGGCTTTCTTTCCACTCGGGGAGATAGTCGGAAACCGGATCGGTCAGAAGAAACCTCCCCCGCTCATAGAGCATCATCATGGTGGTATAAAGGGGGATCTTGGACATGGAGGCCAGCCGGAACAGGGAGTCCTTGGTCACCGGCGTCTTCTTCTCTACATCGGCATAGCCTGTATAGCCCTCATAGATGGTTTTCCCCTTTTGTGCGATCTGCAGCGCGCAGCCCGGGATCCCCTCCTCCAAAAACTGCTGCAGCAGACGATCGATATCTTTTCCAGTTGCCATAAATTCCCTCCTGCTCCATCTTAATTCAATGTCTGGCGCTTCTCTTTCCGATGCTGGCACAGGAGGATCAGCAGTCCCCCCGCCAGCAGGATGACACCATAGCCACAAAACATCTTTTCATAGCCAAAGGATTTGACAAAGAAGCTGCCCACAATGGGGGCTACCGCATTGCCCACATTCTGCCCGATCATGATGGTGCTGGTGGCCACGCCGCTCCGGCTCTTGTCCAGGGTCTTGACCACATGGGCCTGGAGGGAGGGGGTACCCGAACCCTGGCCCACCGCCTTGAAGACGCCGGCGGCGACGATCATGCCCAGATTGTAGCCGATCCCCACAAAGACCATACCCAGGGCCGCACTGATAATGGAGGGGACCAGGATCACATAGATCCCCCTCTTGTCCAACAGCTTTCCCGTGGCCGGACGAAGCAGCACCAAACAGGCCGAGTAGACGGTGAAAAACAGGGCCACATTCTCGATCCCCCGTTCCTCGGCCAGAATGGCCAGGTAGGTGGAGATCATGCCGTTGCCCGAGCTGAAGAGGGTGGCCAGAAGCATGAAGCCAAAGAACTCCATGGCAAAAAGATCGCTGAAAACAATCCTTTTGCGGGGGCCTTCCTCCCGGGGTTCGGCCCGATAGGGCAGGATCAGAATGACCACCACCGAGCCAAAGGCCACGATCCCCGCCAAAGCGAAGGTGATCTGGTAGCCCAAGGTTTCCACCAGCTCCAGCCCCACGGCGGGACCAATGGCCTGGGACAGGATGAGGGACAGAGCCACATAGCCCATCCCCTCCCCCAGGCGATCCCGGGGGATAAATTCGGAGGAGAAGGCCACCATGGTCACGCTGACCACTGAGAAGAAAATACCCGTGGCCAGCCGGAGAACGATCAGAACGCTTATATTATGGGCCAGGGCATGCAGCAGCAGGGCCATACCGTAGCCCCCGATGGCGGTCAGAAGTACCCTCTTCCGGTCAAACCGGTCAGAGAGCAGACCGGCGAAGGGGCAGATGAAAAGAGACATCAGGGACATGAGCCCCGCCACAGTGGAGGCCAGGGTCAGGTCCGGGGTGAGTGAGTAGGCAAACTTGGCCACCAGCGGCAGCGTCATCTGCCCCGCCACCCCATTGAACAAATTGAGAAGGATCAATAGGATAAAGGTCCCTGTCCACAGAGATGAGGTCTTTTGCGTCTGCACGGCCTTTGCCCCCTTTTCTGTCTGCCCCGGGGAACCAGGTTCCCCGGGGCTTTTTGCTCAGTATTCGTACTTGGCCAGATTCTTTTCCACAAGGTACTTGGTCTTTCCGGAGAAGGGCTTGTTGTCGGAATACACCTGATCCATAAAGTACATGGTACAGGGATCCTCCAGGGTGAAAGGCCGCCACTGGGGCAGAGGGATCCCGTCGGCGTCATCCCCGTTGGGGTCGCCGGTCTTGGCGAAATTGGCCCAGTAGGTGCACATCTTCCGGGCGATGTCGTAGTGATGGCCGTCGAAGGGCCGCCAGCACTTCATCAGGGTCTCGAACTCAAACCACAGATCGCAGGAGTGAAACGCCCCCGCGTTGTCGCCGGGAATGGTGGGGCCGAACACATAATAGTAATATTTGCGTCCATGCTTCGCCATAACAGTGGCGGACATTTTGGCGGTGATATCAAAGCTGCAGATGGAAGCCTCCTTCTTCAGCTGCACCGGGTCGTCCCCCGCCGCTGCCCTACAGATGGCCAGATACTCCTCCGCGTCGGTCTCTTTGGCAAACATCTTCTTGGCCCATCCCTCCACATCGTCGCCGGGCTTTGCCATGAACTCGCCGGTGGTATTGCCGAACATCAGAATGATATCGTTGATCTCGTCGGCCAGCACCCGGTCATAGGACTGGCCCAGGATATACTTATCATCGATGACCGCCTGCATGGACAGGCCACTTTCAATGTACTTATCCTCGATCAGCTGAGCGTCCAGCTTCCGGGCCTCGGCCAGGCTGCTGCAGCCCAGGACCTCCCGGACAAACTTTTCACCCATGGCCTCCGCGGCCTCCAGATCCATTGCCATAGGAAGGAAGATGTCGGGATCTACCATTTTCACGCCGCCGGCGGATTCGGCGATGGCTTTCTGGAAAAGCCCCTTGGTCTGGGGGGAGGTACAGTGATACAGGGTACTGCCGCCACCGGCGGACTGGCCAAAAATGGTGATGTTTTCAGAGTCGCCGCCGAAGTTTTCGATGTTCCGCTTCACCCACTCAATGCCCGCCTTCTGATCCAGCAGGCCAAAGTTGGTGGGGGCCTCCGGATTCTCCGCCGTCAGCTCAGGGTGAGCCAGGAAACCAAACACATTGACCCGGTAGGCAATGGTCACCAGGATGACCCCCCGGCGGTTGAAGCTCTCCCCATCAAACTCCATCTCATGGCAATAGCCCTCCTGCAGGCCGCCGCCAAAGATCCACACCATGACGGGCATCTTCTCTTTTCCGGTCTTGGCAGGTGTCCAGATATTGAGGCACAGGCTGCCGTCCTCGCTCATGGGCACCTCGGGCTCCACATGCCATTCCTTGGAATAGAAGGCGTTGGGATCCTTTCCGGGGACCTTCTGCATGGTGATGGGGGCAAACTCAAAGCAGGGGCGGACTCCCTCCCAGCTCTTGGGGGGCTGGGGTGGCCGCCACCGGTTTTCCCCCGAGGTGTCGGCGGCAAATGGGATTCCTCTGAATACGGTATTGCGGACATCGGCGCCCGGCAAACCCTGTACCATCCCACTCTCTGTCTTTGTGATCCTCAGCATAGTAAGCTCCTCCTTTTTATCCTTCCCCGGCCGCGTGCGGTCCGGGGAGGGGCGTTTATTGGAATTCTTCCCGGTTGATCCAGATCAGGAAGGCGTCCTTTTCGCTTTGGGGGCCTTCCTCCATCTGGATGGTATCAAAGAACTGGATGGAGTGGGGATCTTCCTTGGTGTATGCCCTCCACTCCGGCATGGGGGTCCCGTCGGCGTCATCCCCGTTGGGATCGCCTGTCCTTGCGAAGTTGGTCCAGTAGTTGCACATCTTTCGTGCCAGATCAAAGTGATGGCCGTCAAAGGGCCGCCAGCATTTCATCAGCGTCTCGAACTCAAACCACAGGTCGCTGGAGTGGAAGGCCCCCGCCTCGTCCCCGGGGATGGTGGGACCGAACAGATAGGAGTAAAACTTTCTCCCCTGGTCGGCACAGACGGCGCACATGAGCTTGTTGCCCAAATCCATCTGTTTCATGATTACCGCTTTTTCCAGGGGTTCTCCTGACCGCCGGCAAATTTCCAAAAAGACATCTGCGTACTTCCCCATCTTCTTCCGTACAAAGGCGACCGGATCCTCCCCCTCCTCCGGCGCTACCAGGAATTCATCGGTTGTGTTGCCGATCATAAAGGGAATGGGGTGGAGCTCATTGTCCAAAATGGTGTCGTTCAGGTTCTTCAGCAGGTATTTACCATCGGTCACACCGCTCCAGAAGTAGTTGCCCTCAAGGAATTTCTCCTCGATGAACCGGGCGTCCAATTCTCTGGCCTCCGCCAGGGTCTTGACTCCCAGCCGCTCAAAGAACTCCACGCCCTCCTGCTCAGCCTGGGCCAGCGAGCGGTTTATGATCCCCCTGCATTCGGGGTAAACAGGATGGAGTCCGCCGATGGATTCAATGATCGCTTTCTGGAAAAGGCCCTCGGTTTTGGGGGAGCACATCTGGGCCACCACGCTGAGAGCCCCGGCAGACTGGCCGAAGATGGTGATATTCTCCGGATCGCCCCCAAAGTTGGCGATATTCCGTTTGACCCACTCGATGCCCGCCTTTTGATCCTGGAAGGCAAAGTTGGCGGGGGCCTCCGGATTCTCCGCCGTAATCTCCGGGTGGCAGAGAAGTCCAAACACATTGACCCGGTAGCCCACCGAAACCAGCACCACCCCCCGGGAGGCGATCCGCTCCCCGTCAAATTCCATCTCATGGGCATAGCCCTCCTGTAGGCCGCCGCCGAAGATCCACACCATGACGGGTAGCTTCTCTTTCCCCGTTTTAGCCGGAGTCCAGATGTTGACCCGCAGACCGTCCTCACTCATGGCCACCTCGGGATCCACATGCCACTCTTTGGAGTAGAAGGCTTCCGGATTTTTTCCGGGGATCTTCTGCATGGTGATGGGGCCAAAGTCATAGCACTCCCGCACCCCTGTCCAGCTTTCCGCCGGCTGGGGCGGCCGCCAGCGGTTCTTTCCCGCCGTATCCGCCGCATAGGGGATCCCTTTGAATACCGTGATCCGGGCGTCGGTGCCGGGAAAGCCCTTCACGGCGCCGTTTTCCGTTGTTGTAACCCTCAGCATATGTCACCCTCCTTTTTGATCTCCTTCAGATTGATGTCCTGCAAATACTGCATCCTGGGGTCCAGCGGCCCCTTCCGCAGCCTGATCTGGTCAAAAAACTCCATCCGGGCCGGAACATCCCCATAGGGCTCCCACCGGGGCATGGGGGTCCCGTCGGCGTCATCCCCGTTGGGGTCGCCGGTCTTGGCAAAATTGGTCCAGTAGTTGCACATTCTCCGGGCCAGGTCAAAGTGGTGACCGTCGAAGGGCCGCCAGCACTTCATCAGAGTCTCAAACTCAAACCACAGGTCGCAGGAGTGGAAAGCCCCCGCCTTGTCGCCGGGAATGGTGGGGCCAAAGGCGTAGGTATAAATGGGCCGGCCCTGGTCAAAGCACACTTTGCCCAGCAGTCCCACCCGAAGCTCACTGGCGTTCAACTCCATGGCCTTGGTCAGAGCCCCCGGGCCCTGCGTTTGGGCAAGGCTCTCGCAAAGCTTCCGATAGCCCGGGCCATACTTGCCCATATTTTTCTCCAGCCAATCCTCCACGTCCCGCTCTGTTACCTGTTCCTTTACCAGACGGTCCATAGGGCCGTACCGCTCGGGGCTGCTGATGGACTCTCCGGTATTGTGGCCCACGATCATGGGCACTTTCATCATACCGCCAGCCAGAATTACATCGGAGAATTCCCCCAGCACATACTTGTGGTCAATGGTCACCTCCAGCCACAGTCCGGTCTCCAGAAACTTTTTCAGAATAAACGCGCCGTCCAGCTTCCGGGCCTCCGCCAGGGTCTCTACCCCAAGGCTCTCCCGGAAAAATTTGACGCCGATCTGCTCTGCCTCCGCCAGAGATTTGTTTTTCGGGAAGGCGGAGGGAGGATAGTGGGGGGTGATCCCGCCGAAAGATTGGACGATGGCTTTTTGGAAAAGCCCCTCGTTCCCCGGCGCACAGAGATGGTAGGTGACACTGCCGCCGCCGGCGGACTGGCCGAAAATGGTGATGTTCTCCGGATCGCCGCCAAAGTTTTCAATATTCCGCTTCACCCATGCGATCCCGTACCGTTGATCCAGAAGTCCGAGATTGGCCGGTGCGTCGGGATTTTCGGCGGTGATGTCCGGATGGCAGAGGAATCCAAAGCAGTTCAGCCGGTAGGCCACGCTCACCAGGATAACCCCCCGGGAGGCGATCCGCTCCCCGTCGAACTCCATCTCATGGGGGTAGCCCTCCTTATAACCGCCACCGAAGATCCACACCATGACGGGCAGCTTCTCCTTTCCCGTTTTGGCCGGGGTCCAGATGTTGACTCGGAGACAGTCCTCCCCCATGGGCACCTCAGAATCCACATGCCATTCCTTGGAATAGAAGGCGTCGGGGTCCTCCCCCGGAGTCTTCTGCATGGGGATGGGGCCAAATTCACAACAGTCCCGGATCCCCTCCCAGCTTTTGGGGGGCTGGGGAGGGCGCCAGCGGTTTTCCCCCGCGGTATCGTCCGCAAAGGGGATCCCCTTAAATACCGTGATACGCGCGTCGGTGCCGGGAAGGCCCCGAACCATACCGTTTTCCGTCTTTGTTATTCTCAGCATGGCTTATTCCCCCAACTGTTTTTGATAGGCTTCCCGGTTGGCCCGCAGCATGACCTCCCGCTTCCGGTCGGCCTCCTCCGGCCGCTCCATGGCGATTTCGTCATAGAGGTGGATAACCCGGGGGCTTTCCGCAGTATACGGGGCCCATTGTACCATGGGACTGCCGTCGGCGTCATCCCCGTTGGGATCGCCGGTCTTGGCAAAGTTGGTCCAATAGTTGCACATTCTGCGGGCCAGGTCATAGTGGTGGCCGTCGAAGGGCCGCCAGCACCGCATCAACGTCTCAAAGGAGAACCACAGGTCGCTGGAGTGGAAAGAGCCCGCGTCATCCCCCGGGATCTCCGGGTCAAAGGCATAGGCGTACACTTTCCGGCCCTGGCCGCTGAACGCCTCCGCCACAAGCCGGGTGCTGTTTTCATTCACATTGACCATGGCGGCCTGGGCAAGTGTCACACCCTTCCGCCGGGCCCGCTCCCGGCAGGCGTCGATGAATTCCCCGGCATAGGGGCCGAAGTTCTCTGCTGCCCATGCCTCCACCTGCTCATCAGTGCCGCCGGGGACACCCAGGGGCATCTCGTCTACGGTGTAGCCGATGAGGACAGGCACAGTGTGGGTATGGCCCTTGAATACCCCCTCCAGGATCGTTTCGGGCATGAAGACCCCGTCGGTGGTCTGGGCAAACCAGATCCCCGACTCCACATATTTGTCCCGAATGAACTTGGCGTCCAGCTTCCGGGCCTCGGCGATGGTGTCCACCCCCAGATACTCCTTCAGGAAACGGACGCCGTTGGCCTCCGCCTCCTTAAGGGGGATCGCGGGATTGAACCGGGTCCTGGGATAGACCGGCAGAACGCTGCCGCCGGCGGAGGATTGGATGACCGCCTTTTGGAACAGGCCCTTCGTCTGGGGCGAGCACAGGTGGGAAAACACGCTGACCCCGCCGGCGGACTGGCCCAGAATGGTGATATTTTCCGGGTCGCCCCCAAAGTTGGCGATATTCCGTTTGACCCACTCGATGCCCGCCTTCTGGTCCAGAAAGCCAAAATTGGTGGGCGCCTCCGGGTTTTCGACGGTCAGATCGGGATGGGCCAGGAAACCAAAGGCATTGAGCCGGTAAGCCACGCTCACCAGAATGACCCCCCGGGAGGCGATCCGTTCCCCGTCAAACTCCATCTCATAGGCATAGCCCTCCTGCAGGCCGCCGCCGAAGATCCACACCATGACAGGCAGCTTTTCATTCCCCGTTTTAGCCGGGGTCCAGATGTTGAGCGCCAGGCTGCCGTCCTCGCTCATGGGCACTTCCGGATCCACATGCCACTCTTTGGAGTAGAAGGCCTCCGGGTCCTGGCCGGGTGTTTTCTGCATGGTGATGGGGGCAAACTCAAAGCAGGGGCGGACCCCCTCCCAGCTTTTGGGGGGCTGGGGAGGACGCCAGCGATTTTCCCCCGAGGTGTCGTCCGCAAAGGGGATCCCCTTGAAAACCGTGACCCGGGCGTCCGTGCCGGGGAGGCCCGCTACCATACCGTTTTCCGTCTTTGCTGTCCGCAGCATATTTGTCATCTCCTTTCAACTGTTTATGACGCCGCTCATTTCCTGTTGATCCGGATGAGGAACGCCCGCTTTTCACTGTAGGGGCCTGAGGACATGGAGATCTCGTCAAAGAACTGGATGTTTTGCGGATCCTCCCCGGTAAAAGGCCGCCAGGTCGGCATGGGTGTGCCGTCGGCGTCCAGACCGTTGGGATCCCCCGTCTTGGCAAAATTGGTCCAGTAGTTGCACATTTTCCGGGAAAGGTCAAAGTGATGGCCATCAAAGGGCCGCCAGCATTTCATCAGGGTCTCGAATTCAAACCATAGGTCGGAGGAATGGAAAGCCCCCGCATCGTCCCCGGGAATAGTGGGGCCGAAGATGTAGTAGTATAGATCCCGGCCCTGCTCTTTGAAATACTCCAGCGCCAGTTGGACCCCCAGCTCAAAGCTGCCCACCGAGACGGCCTTCCGGAGGGAGACGCCCTCCTTCTCCACGATCCGCCGGCAAATAGCCATGTACTCGTCGGCGTACTCGCCGAAGCTCTCCCTGACCCACGCCTCCACGGTGGCCTCATCCTCGCCGGATGGTCCCATAATAAATTCATTGGTGGTGTTTCCCGTCATAAAGGGCACCGGATTCATCCGGTTCTCCCGGATGATGTCCGAGCTGTCCGCCACTTGATAGATCCCGTCCACCACGGGGCCCATCATCATACCCGATTCCAGGAACCGCTGCTCAATGTACCAGGCGTCCAGCTTTCTTGCCTCCTGGATACTGTCGCAGTTCAGCCACTCCTTTAAGAACTTAACGCCCTGCTGCTCCGCCGCCTTCAGGTCCCCCCGACCCCGGCGGTTAGGCATGGGATAGGTACAGTTGACGCCGCTGGCCGACTCGGGAATGGCACGGGCAAAGGCGCCTTTGGCCTTGGGAGAGCACATATGGGCCCACACGCTGCCGCCGCCGGCGGACTGGCCGAAGATGGTGACGTTATCGGGATCGCCGCCGAAGTTGGCGATGTTTCGCTTGATCCACTCCATGGCATACCGCTGGTCCAGCAGGCCAAAGTTGGCTGGGGCCTCCGGAGCCTCGGCAGTGATGTCCGGATGGCACAGGAACCCAAACACATTGACCCGGTAGGCCACGCTCACCAGGATCACCCCGCGGGAGGCGATCCGCTCCCCGTCAAACTCCATCTCATGGGCATAGCCCTCCTTGAAGGCCCCGCCGAAGATCCACATCATGACGGGCAGCTTCTCATCGGCCGACCTGGCTGGCGTCCAGATATTCAGCCGCAGGCTGTCCTCCCCCATGGGTACTTCAGGATCCACATGCCACTCCTTGGAGTAAAAGGCGTTGGGATCCTCTCCGGGGATCTTCTGCATGGTGATGGGACCGAACTCATAGCACTTCCGGATCCCTTCCCACTTCTCCGCTGGCTGGGGCGCCCGCCAGCGGTTTTCCCCACTGGTGGGGGCGGCATAGGGGATCCCCTTAAATACCGTGATACGGGCGTCGGTGCCGGGATACCCCTGCACCCTGCCGGTTTCCGTTTCTGTGATCCTCAACATTGTCGATTCCTCCATTCACTCAGATTTGATTTTATAACGGTTTTACTGCTCCACGGAGAAGACAAGGGCCATATACCATTCTCCCTCCTGGCCGGCCCGCAGGATCACCTGGTCGGCCTCCTCCCGGTTGATGGCATCGGGAATGGCGTGGGGCTCCAGGCAGAAGCCGCCGTAGTTCACATAGATGGCCCCCCGCTTGCCGTGGCACATGAAGGGACTGCCCAGGCCCATGCCGGTGTAGAACTGGATATCGGGGCTTTTGGTCCAGATCTCCATCCGGATCCCGGACTGGTCCCCCACGACCACTGCCGCCGGTCCCTCCCCCGTGAGGACATAGTTGACGTCATAGCCCTTGCAGTCGCTGATCTGCTTCCAGTCGCTTTCGATCCGCTCCCCGATGGTATGGGGAGTGCGGAAATCAAAGGGGGTCCCTTCCACAGGGGCATTTTGGGTGGGGATCAGGTTCTCATCCACCTCGCTGAACTGGTCCGCGTGAATGATCACCCTATGGTCCAGGGCGGTCCCGCTGCCCTGTCCGTTCAGATTGAAAAAGCTGTGGTTTGTATAGTTGAGAACGGTGTCCTGATCGCTGACGCTCCGGATCCGGATATCCAGCCGCCCGTTCCGGAAGGTCACCGTTTGGGTCATTTTCACCGTGCCGGGATACCCTTCCTCCCCGTTCGGGCTCTCATAATAGAACGTGATCTCGTCCTCCCGGACCTCAGCCTCCCAATACCGCATCTGAAGGCCGCCCTTGCCCCCATGGAGGTGGTTCACCCCCCGCTCGTTTTTGTCCAGCTGGTAGGTCTTTCCATTCAGGGTGAACTTCCCATCCGCGATCCGGTTGGCGCAGCGGCCCACCGTGGCGCCCATGACGGAGCGGGCCTTGTGGTAATCCTCAAAGGAGGGCATCCCCAAAACCACGTCCCGCAGCTCTCCCTTCCGGTCCAGAACAAACAACTCCAGAATGGTACAGCCGATGTTCATCAGTGTAACATACTGCCCTTTCTCATCCTCCAGCTTGTAGCTGTATACCGTCCGTCCGTCGTCATAGGTTCCAAGGGGGGTCTTTTCACAATGTGTGCTCATGTAAGGTCACTCCTATCCTGTATTTTTACAAAAGCAGGCTACGAAGAAGGTTCTTCGTAGCCTGCGATCCAAGTTTCGATTTCCCTTCTATATCGCCTAACTATGGTTCCTGCAGATATCTGTTTCTTTTTTGTCCATTTCAAAGGCCGTCAGTATAGACCTTCGTATGCATTTTGATTTTGGGATTATTTCGATGCCGATGCTCAGTCCTTCCCCCAGTATCTTCTGTTCTCGTCCAGGATCAGCTGCATCCTGGGATCGGTCTTTTCCTCCATCTGGATCGTATCGAAAAATTGCATAGCCTTCCCCTCCCGGGGGGCATAGGGAAGCCACTCCGGCATGGGGGTGCCGTCCTTGTCCGTTCCGTTGGGGTCGCCGGTCCTGGCAAAGTTGGCAAAGTAGTTACACATTTTCCGAGCCAGATCAAAGTGATGCCCGTCAAAGGGTCTCCAGCAGCGGATCAGGGTGTTGAACTCAAACCACAGATCGCAGGAGTGGAAGGCTCCGGCGTCATCCCCCGGAATGGTGGGGCCAAACTCGGAGAAGTAGACCTTACGCCCATTCAGGGCCAGGATCTCCGCCGTCACCCGGTTGCCCGTATTGAAGGTGGAGTAGCTGGCCGCCTTCCGGAGGCTCTCTTCCCCGTCGCTATCGGCCGCCGCCTTCACAAGGGCCCAGTATTCGCCGGCACGATCACCGAAATTGGCCTCCACCCAGGCTTTGGCGGGACTGGCGGCCTGGGCCACAAACTCATCAGAGGTGGCGGTGACCATCAGACTCACATCATGGAGGCGGTCATGGGCAAAGGCATTCCCCGGAAGTTCGGGGACAAAAGCTCCGTCTATCACCGGCACCATGGGCCGGCCCATCTCGTTGTACTTTTCCAAAAGCTTTTCGGCGCTCAGCTTCCGGGCCTCGGTCAAAGTGCCGACCCCACACATCTCAAACAGCTTCGCGCTGAGGGCATAGGCTTCCTCCATAGTATCCCCCTGGGAAAGGATGGACTTTTGGGGTGGGAAGCGCAGCATGCGGGAGCCGGCGGACTGAATGATGGCCCGCTGGAACAGCCCTTTGGTCTGGGGGGAGATTAGCTGGAACTGGACTGCGTCTCCGCCGCCGGACTGGCCGAAGATGGTGATGTTCTCCGGGTCCCCGCCAAAGTTGGCAATGTTCCGCTTTACCCACCGGATGGCTGCCGCCTGATCCAGAAGAGCAAAGTTGGAGGGGGCCTCGGGCGCCTCCGCCGTGATCTCGGGATGGGTGAGGAACCCAAAGAGATTCAGCCGGTACCCCACGGATACCAGGATCACCCCCCGGGAGGCAAACTCCTCCCCGTCAAACTCCATCTCATAGGAGTACCCCTCCTGCATACCGCCGCCGTGGATCCAGACCATGACCGGCATCTTTTCCGCCCCGGTTTTGGCGGCAGTCCAGATGTTCAGGTAAAGGCCGTCCTCCGAGTTGGGCACCTGGGGATCCACGTGCCACTCCTTGCTGTAAAAGGCGTTGGGATCTTTCCCCGGGGTCTTCTGGTAGCAGATGGGGCCGAATTCATAGCACTCCCTGACCCCCTCCCAGTCTTCCACAGGCTGGGGCGCCCGCCAGCGGTTCTCCCCCACGGGGGGAGCGGCGTAGGGGATCCCCTTGAATACCGTGATCCGGGCATTGGTCCCCATAAGTCCCCTAACCAGACCGTTTTCCGTTTTTGTCGTTCTGAGCATGGTCAAACCTCTCCTTTCCCACGTCTCCGCTGCCCGGATCCTCCAAAGGCAAAGTCTGAAAAAGCATCCCCGGTGCCGGATAAACCTGCTGGGCCGGGGATGCTTGCTGGCTGTGCTATCTCACCCGGATCAGGAAGCGGCGTGGACCTGAATGCCCGACTGGGCTTTGGCCAGATTTTGCTCGTCAAACTCATCCCGGGCAAATTCGTCTACAATTTTTCCTTCGTACATAACCATGATCCGGTCACAGACGCCCATGAGCTCGGCCATCTCGGAGGAGACCATGATAATGCTCATACCCTGCTCGGTGAGCTCGTTCATAATGTTATAGATCTCCGCCTTGGCGTTGACGTCGATCCCTCGGGTGGGTTCGTCCATCACCAGGATATGGGGATTCCGGGCCAGCCACTTTGCAATGATGATCTTCTGCTGGTTGCCGCCGCTGAAGTTGACCGCCAGCCGCTCCGGCAGGGAGGGCTTTACCATCAGCATGTTGAAATACTTGTCGATAAATGCGTCCCGCATTTTGGCGTTGACCAGTCCGTTTTTGCTGATCTGGTCAAAGTTGGGGATACAAAGATTGATGGCCGCCGTCTGCATGAGGCTCAGGCCCTCGTTCTTTCTGTCCTCCGGGAGAAGCACCATGCCGTGCTTGATCAGCTCATGGGTGCTGATGTGGTTGATCTTCTTGCCGTCCACAAACACCTCGCCGGTGTCGTGGGGCAGCACGCCGAAGATGGACTTCATGGTCTCGGTCCGCCCGGCGCCCACCAGACCGCAGACGCCCAGGATCTCGCCCTTGTGGAGCTTCATGTTCACGCCGCTAAAGATGGGGGACAGGGAGAAATCTTTGGCCTCGAAGACCACCTCGTCAGAGGGCTCAACGGCGCGCTTTGGATAATAGGACTCCAGCTTCCGGCCCACCATCATGGCCACCAGATCGTCCTTGGTCACGTTGGGACCGTTGTCGATGGTGCTGGTGATCTTGCCGTCCCGAAGGCCGGTGATCCGGTCGGACAGCTCCAGTACCTCGTCCAGACGGTGGGTAATATAGATGATACCCACGCCCTGGGCCTTCAGCTGGGCGATGATCTGGAACAGCAGCAGGGTCTCCTTCTGGGTCAGAACGGCGGTGGGCTCATCAAAGACGATGATCTTGGAGTTGGTGGACACCGCCTTACAGATCTCGATCATCTGCTGCTGGGATATGGACAGCTGGAATACTGGGGTCTTGGAGGACATGTGCTCCTGGCCCAGGGACCGCAGGATCTCGTCCGCATCCCTAAACATGCTGGCCCGGTCAATTGTGGCGCCCTTTTTGTACTCCCGGCCCAGATAGATATTCTCCGCAATGGTAAAGCTGGGAACCAGATTGAATTCCTGATAGATCACGCCGATGCCGTGCTCTTTAGAAATTTTGGCGTTTACGATATCGACCTTCTCCCCGTCGATATAGATCTCGCCCTCGCTGGGAGTATGCTGGCCGCCAAGACATTTGATCAGCGTACTTTTTCCGGCGCCGTTCTCTCCGATCAGGGCGTGGATCTCGCCCGGCTTCAAATCAAAGGAAACATCATCAAGGGCCTTGACACCGGGAAAGAGTTTGCTGATATGTTTCATTTCCAATATATATTCGCTCATAATCTTGCAACCTCCCACTGGATTCGTTGGCGCATCACTTCAGACCCTTTTCACCAACTTTGCGGCTGACCAGGTCCAGCGCGCAGACGGCGATCAGGACCAGACCGATCACGGTGGTCTGCCAATAGGTGTTGACCTCGTACTGGAGCAGAGCGTTCTTGATCAGCTGCATGAGGATGGCGCCCACCATGGAGCCGATCACGGTACCGCCACCGCCTGCCATACTGGTACCGCCTACTACGGTGGCACAGATAGCGTCCATACCAAGAGTACCCGCGGCGCTGGGATTGCCGGCGTTCAGACGGCCGGCCAGCATAAAGGCAGCAAAGCCGGCGAACATACCACCGAAGGTATAAGTCAGTATTTTCAGGTTAGGCACGTTCAAGCCGGAGAGAGAAGCGGCCACCGGGTTGCCGCCGCAGGCCTGGAGCCGGTTGCCCAGCACAGTCTTACGAAGGACGAACTGGCCGGTGATGGTGAATACGGGGATCAGAATGACAAGCCAGGGAATGGGGCCCAGACTGGTCTGGCCAATCTTGAACATGAGGGAATCCTTGCTGAAGGCGATGGGATAGCCCTTGGTGACCACCAGACCCAGGCCGCTGCAGATGTTGGACATACCCATGGTGACGATAAAGGCGGGCAGGCCCAGCTTGGTGATACAGAAGCCGTTGACGGCGCCGATGAAGGCGGACAGGCCCACGCCCCAGACAAGAGCCAGGAGGCTGCTGCCGGTGGCGTTATAGACCATGACAAGGGTAACCGAGGACAGACACATGTTGTTGGCCATACTCAGGTCGATACCGCCGCCCGAGATGATGAAGGTGAGGCCGCAGGCCAGCACGGCGGTGATGGCCGCCTGCTTGAGGATGTTGAAAATGTTGAGCGCGGTGAAAAAGGTCTCGGTGGTCAGGGACATGACCGCGCACATGATCAGGATCAGCAGCGTCAGACTCAGCTCGCGCTTATCCAGCAGGTAAGTAAACAGGTTGAATTTCTTTTTTTCCATAACCGGACACTCCTTCGTAGATGCAGATTGGATTTGTTTGATAAAAAGAGGCTGCCTCCCCGCAATGATCGCCACCGCGTTGAGGCAGCCTTCTTTTACTGTTTCAGAAGGTCCTCAAGCCCTCTGGATACACACTTGCAATACCAAGGCTGACTATGGGGTTAAAATCAGTTTACCTCTACCTCAGGATAGTTGGCGTTGGCCTCCTCGATGTAACAGGCATAGCCCTTGGTCTCTACGAACTCGGGAGGCGTAACGCCCTCGGCCAGGTACTCCACCAGAATACGGACGCCCTCATAGCCCCACTGGAACTGGTCCTGCACCAGAGTGCAGTTGGCCAAGCCTTCCTTGACACCGGCGATGATGGTGGGCATATCGTCGGAGAGCACGCACACCTTGTCCTCGCAGGTCCATTCGTACTGACGCCACACGTTGACGGCCTGCTCGCCGGCGGCGTACAGCATGGCGTAACCCACAAATTCCTTCTCATACTTGGCCACCATGGTCTCCAGGTTGGAAGCGATGGCGGTCATGTCTCCGCCGGTGTCGGCCTGCTCAAAGATGATGTTCATGTCGGAGTACTTGCCGATGGTGTCACGGAAGCCGCTGGCCCGCTCGGCCATGGCCAGCATGGCGGGATCCATGTACTGGACCAAAACGCCGCCCTTGTAGTCGCACAGCTTGGCCAGCTCCTCGGCCACGGCCACACCGAAGTTATAGTTGTCGGTGCCCACGAAGCACAGGCGCTTGCTGTCGGGAACCTCGGTGTCCATACAAACCACGGGAATGCCCGCCTCCACGGCGGCATCGATAGAGGGCTGGAGAGCGGAGGTGTCTGCGCAGGAGATGATGATTCCGTCATAGCCCTGGGAAATCATGTCCTCCATCATCTGGATCTGACCGGGGGCGCCGGTGGTCTGGGGGCCGCTGGCATAGATCTCGATGTTGTACTTTCCGGCCTCTTTATACTCGGCCGCCTTGGCGAGACCGCCGTCGCCCACCTTATCCCAGAAGGCGTTGTTGGCGGTGTAGATAATGCCGAACTTGTACTGCTTGACCTCCTGCCCACCGGTGGGCTTCGGGTCCTCCTTCTTTCCGCAGGCGGCTGTACCAAGCGCCAGGGCAAGAGCCAGAACCAATGCCGTCAGTTTTTTCATTGTGCTTCTGTGAGTTTTCAGAATAGTTGAGAAATGGGACCAGGTGGGGGTTTGTTTATGAAAAAAGGCGGGAAAATCCGAAAAACGCCCTAATATCAAGGTATTC
>JAAWPV010000028.1 GCA_022800215.1 Oscillospiraceae bacterium
AGCGAATGAAGTTTTCACCACAGGTGGAAACGGAATAAGCGGACTTTGCGACGACGCGCCGGGACTGCCCAAGGTTCCCGCGGCGGAGAACATTGATGTGGATGAGAACGGGAAGATCACGGGGCTGTTTTAATAAAAGGAGAACGCTTGGGGTCCGGCCTTCGGGCCGGGCCCCTCTTTATAGGAGGCAAATGGAAATGGGACTGTTTGACAGGTTCAAGGGCCAAAAGGGAGCGGAGGGACCCAAAGCGCCGGAGGCGGCTCCGGAGGTTTGGGAAAATGCCTTCAAGGCCAACATCAACTTCTACGGCAAGGAGGGGGAGGAGACCTTTGGGGCATTGGTCCTTACTGAGGGGACGGAGACGATCCTTCCCACAACACCCTGGGAGAAGTACGGCCTGGACGGGAAGCTGGTGGCTGACTGGCGGCTGGTGCTGGTGAGCATCACCGGGCAGGGGATCATAGGGATGCTGGACTACCGGACCGCCATGGAAAAGCTGGGCCCCTATATCCAGGACCGGCGGGAGGGGCTGGTCCTCACCCGGGGGCTGAGTTTGCAGGAGATGAAAGGACTACTGGGGAATCATCCGTGACCTCGTAAAGACAGAGGGGCGGTTTGGCGGCAAAGTGCCCCTGGGTGGATGCAGGGATGATAAAAGTAAATTATCATTTTTATAAAACCTCCTTCTATATATGGGTGAAAAAGGGGCAAGTGTGGGACGTTTCCGTACATCTAAGAAAAAATTTCTTTGTTGCAGTTTTGTTACAGTGTTCCATAACCGGGACAGGGAGACGGGGAAAGGCTTGGAAAGACAGAAAAAGCGCCGGACCAGAAGGTCCGGCGCTCTTTTGCAGGCTACCTGTCGGAAAAATCAAATTGTCCCGCCATGCGCTCCATAAGATCCAGAGGGAAGGGGGGAAGGGCCAGGGGCCGGGCGGCGATGGACATGAGCTTCACCGCATCGTCATCGGCGGCCACCCGGTTGGAGCTCAAGGCGCCGCACCGCTTGCAGCGGTGGATGATGGCCCACTCGCCGCCTTTGCGGACCCAGACGGCGATGGCCTCCATGAGCCCGCCGCAGTCGGCGGAGCGGTCCCCGGGAGTGTCGTCCACATGGAGGCTGGAAAGACAGTGGGGACAATGGTTGCGGTGCTGGGTGCCCGCCCCCTCGGGACCCACGGCCCAGCCGCAGGATTTGCAGGTAAATACGTCGTGACAAGGGTTGAAACGGTAGTCTGTTTTGTGCTTTTTCATGCTGACCTCTCCAATAAAAGAATGTTATGGGTTCTTTATCAGGGAGGCGCTTTTGTGGTTTACGCCTCCCTTAAGAGGCAACCACCGAATCAAAGTTAAACTTCATAAAACAAATTCTCACTTTCTGTGCAATGTGTGTGGCCGGGGCATCTCCGATCACAAGGACATTGTAAGGGATAAAGGAGGGCTTGTCAAGTTACCTCTCGCTTTGGTTCACCGAGCGCCAGGCCCCCAGGCAGGTGAAGAGGAAATAGCCGCCGTAGATGACGAGCAGGAACAGGGCGGTGAGGAGGCTGGAGTGAACCGAGTCCACGTGGCCCATGACGTTGATGACGTCGTTTGCCGCTTTCATGCCCACGAAGGCGTGGATGACGCCCAGCGCCAAGGGCAGCAGGAAGGCCAGAGCCACCTGGCGGATGAGGGCGCTGCGGCGCATGGACTTGGGCGCGCCCAGCTTGGAGAGGAGCTCATAGCGCTGGGCGTTGTCGGCGGCCTGGGAGAGCTGCTGGAGGGCCAGCACCGCCGCGGCGGTGAGCAGGAACACCAGGCCCAGGTAAAGGCCCATATAGAGGACCAACAGCTTGGAACCCATCAGGTCATAGTAGTTGTCCAGCTTGTAGTTCATCATGAGCCAGAGGTCGCCGCCGAAGCTTTCGGTATGTTCCAGAGCGGCGCGGATGAGAAGGTCCGTTTCCTGCACATTGCCCTTGTAGTTGATATTCACCATTTGCCGCCGGGGCTGAAGCTGGGCGATCATCTCGTCGGAGACCACCATCACGCCGTCGGCGGCGGGGCCGTTGACGATGGCGTTGGGGGTGTCCACGGGCTTTTCCCAGCTTTCCAGGGTGGGAAGGCCCCGGGCGGACACGAGGCGGTTATAGTCGGAAAGGCCTATGACGGCGTAGATGGTGGGCTGGATGATGCCGGTCACCGATTCCTCGTTGTAGTAGACGGTGACGCTTTCCACCGAGGAGAAGTTCTCCTCCGGGTCCACCCCGATGGCCCGGAAGAGCTGGGCTACGTCGGCCTCCTGATAGGTGCCGTCCTCCAAACCGTAGTTTATAACGGTCACATCATAGGGGGTGTTGCCGCCCACGGCGGCGGTGATGGTGTCGTTAAGGCCCACCGAGCAGGCGGTGACCCCGATGGCAAGGAGCAGAAGGATGCAGATGACCGTATTGGAAAGGCAGTTGGTGTGGACCTTGCCGCTCCACTGGCGAAGGACGAACATGTTGAGGCCTTTGTAGTACCCGGCGTGGCCCTTGGTGAGCCGCAAAAGAAACCCGGAGAGGGAGCGGAAAATGAGGAAGGTGCCCAGGGTGCCAAGGCCCAGCATGATGAACCAGAGAAGGTCAATGCGCAGAAGGCCCCGAATGAGGAGGATGGCGTAGGCAGTGCCCAGGCTGGTGCAGCCCAGGAGGAACAGGGCCACCGAGAGGGCCAGGGGGCGCTGGGATACCTCCTCGTTGGTCCGGGAGGCCCGGATGAGGTCAATGAGCCTGGACCGGGAGACGGAAAGGCCGGTGAAGAGCATGACCAGCAGGAAGATAACGCCGAAGTAAAGGGCAGTTTTGACGGCGGCGGTCCAGGAGATGGTGAATGTGAAAAGGTCAGGGGGCGTGGCGAGAAACATGGCTACGCTGAGTTTGTCCAGAGCCCAGGAGCCCAGGATGCCCAGGGCGACGCCGCTTATAAGGGCGGCAAGGCCGATGAAAAAGGTCTCGGTCACCAGGACCCGGGCCACCTTGCCCGTATCCATACCCAGAAGGAAGTAGGTGCCCAGCTCCCGCTTCCGGCGCTTCATGAGGAACTGGTTGGCGTAGAGGATGAGCCCCGCCAGCACCACCGAGACAAAGACGGAGAACACGTCCACCAAAATGAAGATAGCTTCCACCATCTGACTGTTGTTGCCGCCGCTCAGGAAGGTCATGACGCTCTGGCTTTCCAGGGCGTTGAACACATAGAAAAGGCACACGCCGAAGGTGAGGGTGATGAAGTAGACGGCGTAGTCCCGGAGGCTCCGCCGCACGTTGCGGAGGGATAGCTTAAAGGACATCGCTGTCGTCACCTCCCAGATCGCTCATGACGGTGAGGATCTCCCGGAAAAAGGACTTGCGGTCCATGCCCTTCCGGTGGAGCTCCCGGTAAAGCTCTCCGTCCCGGAGGAAGAGGATCCGCTGGCACCAGGAGGCGGTGAAGGCATCATGGGTCACCACCAGGATGGTGGCCCCCTCCTGCCGGTTCAGCTCCTCAAGCTGCTCCAAAAGCATACGGGTAGACTTGGAGTCCAGGGCGCCGGTGGGCTCGTCGGCCAGGATGAGGGCGGGTTTGGTCACCATGGCCCGGGCGGCGGCCACCCGCTGCTGCTGGCCGCCGGACATCTGGTAGGGGAATTTGTTTAGTACATCCTCCACCCCCAGAAGCTGGGCAGCCTCTTTGGCCCGGTGTTCCACCTCGTGGGCGGGAGTGCCCGAGATGGTGAGGGCCAGGGCAATATTTTCAAGGCCGGTGAGGGTGTCCAGCAGGTTGCAGTCCTGGAAGATGAAGCCCAGCCGCTCCCGGCGGAACCTGGAGAGGGTCTTGCCCCGGAGCTTCGTCAGTTCCTGGCCGTCCACTTGGATGGAGCCGGAGGTGGGAGAGTCGATGGTGGAGATACAGTTTAAGAAGGTGGTCTTGCCGCTGCCCGAAGGGCCCATGATGCCCACAAACTCCCCGGGGAAGACCCGCAGGTCCAGTCCCCGGAGGGCGTTGGTGCGGCTTCCTTTGCCGCCGTATGTTTTTTGCAGGTTTTTGACGCTTAAGATGGGTTCCATTGTATTTGGCCTCCTTTGGATTGGTAAGGCCAGTATAGCAAAATTTCCTCAAGGGTTCCTTTCGGGGAAGTGAAGAAAAGATAAATATTTACTGACATTTGGGCGGGGGGAGCAGGCCGGCGAGGGAGCTTGGACGGCCCGGCGGCCCCACCCTGGAAAAAATTCACGTTGACGCTTTCTGCCGAATCAGGTAGAATATCGGTATGTTTTTTACCTGATCCCAGCGAGGAGTGGAAGCCAGTGAAACGAAAGATCACCGCTTTTTTCTGTGCCCTGTGCCTGCTGGCGGGCGTTTTGCCCGCCAGGGCCGCCGGTCCCGCCGGCGGGGTGGAGATGCGCTTTTATAATGAGAGAGAGGGCCGTTACGAGGCCCAAACGGAGGCCAGCAGGGTCAATGTGACCCTCAACGGCGAGGAGATGGCGCTGGACGTGCCCGCCGTTATCCGGACGGTCCAGGGAAACGACGGGCGGACCATGGTGCCCGTCCGGCCCATTGCCGAGGCCTTGGGGGCTACGGTGCGGTGGATGGGGGAGAGCCGGCAGGTGGCTATCATCAGCAGCACAGAGAGTATTTTGCTGACCTTGGGCTCCGGCCTGGCGGAGGTGAACGGGGAGCTGTGCGAGCTGCCCGGCGGCGTACCCGCCGATGTGGCAAGCTACGGCGGGGCGGACCGGACCATGGTGCCCCTGCGCTTTGTCTCCGAGCAGCTTCACGCCCAAGTGGAGTGGGACAACAAGACCTACACTGCCCATGTGACGGCCCAGCTCCCCGGGGAGGAGGCGGAGGACAAGCACCTCTTGCGTATCGCCGCAGACGAGAACGCTCAGGACATGACCTTTTTCCTGGACGCGCCGCCGGACTACCGGGTCATCGACCTGGGGGACCGGGTGGTCATCGACCTGCCGGGGTTTGTCCTGTGGGAGGGGGACGGCAGTATCCCGCTCATGGAAAATCCGGTGGTGGAGCGGGTCCGCTTTGCCCAGCATGGGGACGACCTCTATGAGGAGTACGCCAACACCGCCCGGGTGGTGCTGGATCTGAAGGAAGGGTGTACCTACCGGAACGTGACCGTTCAGGGTGACCCTGACCTGTGGGCGGTGAATGTGACGGTGCAGCCTCCCGGGACAGGGGCAGAGCTGCCCACAGGCCCAGACGAGAACTGGGACCCCTCCGCCTTTGTGGTGGCGTTGGACGCGGGCCACGGGGGAAGCGCCTCAGGGGCTGTCTATGAGGACATTGAGGAGAAGACCATCACCTTGCCGGTGACCCTGCGGGTGGCGGAGCTTCTGCGGGAGAGAGGGTACAATGTGGTCCTGACCCGGAACCGGGACGTGTACATGGACCTTTATGACCGCTGTGACATTGCCAACAATGTGGGGGCGGACATCTTTGTCTCTATCCACGCCAACGCCAGCGTCACCAACCGGGACTTCATGGGCACCTTCACCTACTCCTACCCGGACAGCGTGGAGGGGGAGCGGCTGGCGGGCTGCATTCAGGACGCGGTGGTGGCAAGTGCCGGCTCCATCGACCGGGGACTGCTCACCAACGACTATGTGGTGCTGCGGGAGACCAACATGCCCGCCGCTCTTCTGGAGATGGGCTTTATGTCCTGCCATGAGGAGCTTCAGATGCTCATTCAGCCGGAATACCAGGAGAAGATCGCCCAAGGGGTGGCCCGGGGCGTCGAGATCTATCTGGCTACCAAGCCGGAGAAGCGGGAAGCGGCAGAGCAGACGGAGCAGACAGAGCAGAAGGAAAACGGCGGGGAAGAGGCGCTGCAAACAAAAGCTGAGACGACATAAAGGAAGGACGGGCTTTTTGGGCCCGTCCTTCCTTTTCAATATATTGGCCTTTATTTCCCCAGCAGGGCGATGAGATTATATTGGATGACAAGGGAGGCGAAGACGATGGAGACAGTGGAGCAGAGCTTGATGAGGATGTTGAGGGAGGGCCCTGCCGTATCCTTGAAGGGGTCACCTACCGTGTCGCCGATGACGGCGGCCTTGTGCTGCTCTGAGCCCTTGCCTCCATGGTTGCCGCTTTCGATGTACTTTTTGGCGTTGTCCCAGGCACCGCCGGCGTTGGACATGAAGACAGCCAGGGTGAAGCCGGTGACGGTGACGCCTCCCAAAAGGCCGATGACCGCCTCAGGCCCCAGCAGAAGGCCGGTGAGGATGGGGACCACGATGGCCATGAGGGAGGGCTTTACCATCTCCTTCAAAGCACCCCGGGTGCAGAGGTCCACGCAAGTGGCGTAGTCGGGATCGGCCTTGCCCTCCAGGATGCCGTGGATCTCCTTGAACTGGCGGCGGACCTCCACCACGATGGACTGGGCGGCCCGCTGGACGCCGGACATGGTGGCGGCGGCAAAGAGGAAAGTGAGCATGGCCCCCACGAAGATGCCCACAAGAACGGCGGGGTTGGTAAGGGAGAGGTTCATGACGGCGGCCTTGGCCTTCACCACGTCCACATAGCTGACCAGCAGAGCCAGGGCGGTGAGGGCCGCAGAGCCGATGGCGAAGCCCTTGCCGGTGGCGGCGGTGGTGTTGCCCAGGGAGTCCAGGGCGTCGGTCCGGTTGCGGACGTCCTCACCAAGGCCGCTCATTTGGGCAATGCCGCCGGCGTTGTCGGCCACGGGGCCGTAGGCGTCGGTGGCCAGGGTGATGCCCAGGGTGGAGAGCATACCCACCGCGGCGATGCCGATGCCGTAAAGACCCTTGGCGAAGCTCTGCTCATAAAGGGCCTCGTTGGCGGTGTTGAGGGAGCCCCCGGCGGAAAGGAAGGCCACGATGATGGCCAGGGCGGTGATGAGGATGGGGGCGGCGGTGGACTTCATGCCCAGGGAAAGGCCGCCGATGATGGTGGTGGCGGCCCCTGTCTCGGTGGAGGCGGCCAGATCCTGGGTGGGTTTGTAGGTGTCCGAGGTAAAGTACTCGGTGAAAAAGCCGATGGCACAGCCGGCAATGAGACCGGCCAGAATGGAGATATAGGGGCCGAAGGAGCCCATCAGCAGGAAGGTGACGGGGGCGGAGACGATGGCGGCCAGCAGAGCGGAAAAGTAGGTGCCCTTCCGCAGGGTCATCAGCAGGGAGCGCTGGTCGGCGTGCTCCTGGGTCCTGATGAGGAAGGAGCCCAACAGGGAGCAGAACACGCCGATGACGGCCACAGCCAGAGGGAGGAGCATGGAGCGCCAGGCCATGCCGTCGGCGGCGTAGGCGGAGGCACCCAGGGCGAAGGTGGCTAGGATGGAACCCACATAGGACTCATAGAGGTCGGCCCCCATGCCGGCCACGTCCCCCACATTGTCTCCCACATTGTCGGCGATGGTGGCGGGGTTCCGGGGGTCGTCCTCGGGGATGCCGCTTTCCACCTTGCCCACCAGGTCGGCCCCCACGTCGGCGGCCTTGGTGAAAATGCCGCCCCCCACCCGGGCGAAGAGGGCCATGAAGGAAGCGCCCATGCCGAACATGACCATGGTCTGGGCGATCTGGGGGGCATCGTAGCCGGCATAGTATTTCAAAATGTGGAACCAGACCGAGATATCCAGAAGGCCCAGCCCCACCACGGTGAAGCCCATGACGGTGCCCGAGGAGAAGGCCACATTGAGGCCCTTATCCAGACTCTCGTGGGCGGCGTTGGCGGTGCGGGAGTTGGAATTGGTGGCGATCTTCATGCCGATGAAGCCGCTGAGGGCAGAGTAGACGCCGCCGGTGAGGAAGGCGAAGGGAATGTACCAGTTGTCCAGCAGACCGATATAAGCGAGGCCCAGCAGCAGAAGGAACACGATGATAAAAATAAGGAACACCGTCAGATACTGCCGTTTCAGGTAGGCATTGGCCCCCTTGCGGATGGAGATGGCAATTTTTTGCATCTGCTCAGTACCTTCGGGAAACTTCAGTACCTTCCGTGCCTGTACGATGGCAAAGCCAAGGGCCAAAAAGGCCCCCACAAAGCCGATCCAGAACAGATTTTCAATCATGGTTCCAACTCTCCTTATATGCGGAAGGCGAAGGGCGCTGCCCCCCTGATTCATGTTCCTCATTTTACACAAAAGAAAAATGAATTACAAGAATTGAAAATTGCGACAAATGGTGATATACTGGTCTTGAATTTCGAAAAATTTGTGCAAATTTCTGATGAGGTGAATGTGATGCAAGAACACGAACTGCAATTCCATATCCAGTGCAGGGAAGGGGACGTGGGACGTTACTGCATCCTGCCGGGAGATCCGGGCCGGTGTGAGAAGATCGCCGCTTATTTTGACGACGCCCACTTTGTCCATTCCAACCGGGAGTACACCATTTACACCGGCACCCTTTTGGGGGAGAAGGTCAGCGTCTGTTCCACCGGCATCGGCGGGCCTTCGGCTTCCATCGCCATGGAGGAGCTTGCCGCCATTGGCGTGGATACTTTTGTCCGGGTGGGCACCTGCGGGGGGATCAATCTGAAGGTCCAGTCCGACGATGTGGTCATCGCCACCGGGGCCGTCCGCATGGAGGGCACCAGCCGGGAGTATGCCCCCATCGAGTTCCCCGCCGTCAGTGATTATGAGGTCCAGGCCGCCATGGTCCAGGCCGCCAAAAATCTGGGTAAGCCCTGGCACGCCGGAGTGGTCCAGTGCAAGGATTCCTTCTACGGCCAGCACAACCCCGGCCGGATGCCGGTGAGCTATGAGCTGCTGAATAAATGGGAGGCTTGGAAGCGCCTTGGGGTGCTGGCCTCCGAGATGGAGTCCGCCGCCCTCTTCTGCTGCGCTGCCGCCCTGGGGGTGCGGTGCGGGTCCTGCTTCCACGTCATCTGGAACCAGGAGCGGGAGGCCGCCGGCCTTGATGTGAAGGAGAGCCACGACCTGTCCGCCGCCATCGAGGTGGGGGTGGAGACGCTAAAGCTTTTGATTGAAAGCGATAGAAAAAGCGGGACATAATATATTTATTTGAGGATCAGAAAGGAGATCTTTTTATGAAACTTGCCATCGGAAACGACCACACCGCCGTGGAGATGAAGAACGAGATCAAGGCTCACCTGGAGAGCAAGGGGATTGAAGTCATCAACGTGGGCACCGACGTCCACGAGAGCTTCAATTACCCCATCAGCGGCTACAAGGTGGCCAAGCTGGTGGCCTCGGGCGAGGTGGACGGCGGCGTCCTCATCTGCGGCACCGGGGTGGGTATCTCTCTGGCCGCCAACAAGGTGAAGGGCATTCGGGCCTGCGTGTGCAGCGAACCGTACTCCGCCAGACTTTCCAAACAGCACAACAACACCAATATCATCGCCTTCGGCGCCCGGGTCGTGGGCATTGAGATGGCGAAGATGATCGTGGATGAGTGGGTGAACGCCCAGTTTGAGGGCGGACGCCATCAGGGCCGCGTCGATATGATCATGGAGATCCAGGACACCCAGCACCTGAAGGCCGCAGAGGGTGAGTGAAAAATGAAATGTGGGCGGCAATCTGCCGCCCACATTCCATTTTTCTTGCATAGTCTGAATGGGGGGTGATGGCCATGGGCAGTATCGTGACCTATGGGGAGGAAATACTGGAGACCTTTGCCCAGCGGGCCTTTGGCCCGGTGGACAGCCTGATTTTGTCTTGGGTATCCTATCTGAAGCTGTCCGCCGCGTCGGGAAAGGTCCGCTCCTGGCAGGGGGTGCGGTTTGGGGAGCTTTTTCGGGCGGAATATTTTGGGGAGCTGTTTCCGCCCACCTGGGATACGCCGGAGGGAAGGCGGCTTTATGCCGCCATGGCGGCCAGTCCCCGGTTCCGGGATATTAAGGTCATGGGGTATACAGAGCAGGTGGACGTGGAGCGGGAAAAGCAATTTGCGGCCATGAGCTTTCAGCTGAACAATGCCCTGAGCTATGTAGCCTTTCGGGGGACGGATTCCACCATGGTGGGCTGGAAGGAGGACTTCAACATGGCCTTTCAGTTTCCTGTTCCGGCCCAGAAAGCGGCGGCGGAGTATCTGACTGAGGCCGCAAAGCACTGCACAGGTGAACTGCGGGTGGGGGGGCACTCCAAGGGGGGCAATCTGGCCGTCTACGCCGTGGCAAACGGCGGCGGGCCGCTTCAGAATCGCATTGCCCGGGTGTATTCCCATGACGGCCCCGGCTTTTTGGAGAGCGTGCTGCAAAGCGAGGCCTGGGCCGCAATCTCTCCAAAGATCGACAAAACTTTGCCCCAGTCGTCCCTGGTGGGGATGCTGCTGGAGCAGCAGGAGAATTTTCGGGTGGTAAGAAGCGACAAGTTCAGCATCTGGCAGCACGACCCTTTCTCCTGGTGCGTGGAAAACGGGGATTTCTGCTTTGCCGATTCCCTGACGCCGGAGGCACAGTACCTGGACCGGACTTTGAACCGGTGGGTCTGCTCTCTTTCTCCCCAGGAGCGGGAGCGGTTCGTGGATTCCCTGTATGCTTTGGTGGATGCGGCGCAGATCACGACGCTTACCCAACTGTTTACGCACTGGCAGGAGAGCATCCCAGCCATCCTGAAGGCGGCGTCCCAGTTGGACGAGGACACCAAGGAGTTCCTTTTCCAGACAGTGAAGGCGTTGGTGGGCCTGGGGGTGAAGCATTACCCCGAGATGCGCGCTCTCCGGGAAGGCCGGGGAGAGGAGAACGGGCATACCTGAATCTAAAACCACCCCCGCGGGCCTTTTTCGGCCCACGGGGGCGGCCTGTTTTTACCTTTAGAGTCCCAGGCTTTTAGCTACGCCGCTAAGGGTCTCGGCCGACTGGCGGAAATCCTCCCGCTCCTCCGGGGAAAGCTCGATCTCCAGCACCTTCTCCACCCCGTCCCGGCCCACCACCGCAGGGACGCTCATACAGAGGTCCTCCACGCCGTAAAGCCCTTGGAGGTTGGTGGACACGGGCAGGACCGAATGCTCGTTTCGGACGATGCACTGGGCAATGCGGGCCACTGCCGCGGCGATGCCATAATAGGTGGCCCCCTTCCGCTCAATGATCTCATAGGCGGAGTCCCGCACGTCCCTGTAAATGCGCTCCATGGTCTCCCGGTGCTCTGTTTCGCCGCAGAGGGCGCAGAAGTGGCTGAGGTCCACCCCGGAGATGTTGGCCCCGCTCCACACCGCCAGCTCGCTGTCCCCGTGCTCGCCGATGATGACGGCGTGGACGCTGCGGGCGTCCACCTCCAGGTGCCGGCTCAGAAGGTACTTGAGCCGGGCGGTGTCCAGCACGGTGCCCGAGCCCAGTACCTGCCGGGGCGGCAGGCCGGAGAGCTTCTGGGCCACCCAGGTGAGGATGTCCACCGGGTTGGACACCACCAGCAAAACGGCCTCCCGGTTGTACTTCACGATTTGCGGAATGATGGAGCGGAAGATGGCCACGTTTCTCTGCACCAGCTCCAGCCGGGTTTCTCCCGGCTTCTGGTTGGCCCCCGCGGTGATGACGATGAGGGCGCAGCCCGCAAGGTCGGGGTAGTCCCCGGCGTAAATTTCCATGGGGCGGGAGAAGGGAAGGCCGTGGGCCAGGTCCATGGCTTCGCCCTCCGCCTTTTTGTGATTTGCGTCCAGAAGCACCAGTTCGGAAAAAATGCCGGTTTTCATCATGGCAAAGGCGGAGGAGGCCCCCACAAACCCGCAGCCGATGACGGCTGTCTTTTGAATATCGACCATAAAAGCACCTCTAATTAAAAAAGAATATCCCCAGTATGCCCAGATTTTGCGCTTGCCATCAGAAAACGGAGGCCCGCGGGCCGCCGTCCACGGGCAAAACGCCGATTTTGCGGCACCTGCTTGTATTTTCCTGCAAAAAGTGGTAATATATTGCTAACCCAAATCAATACAAAAGAGGGAATTATTATGACCAAAGTAGACATTATCTCCGGGTTCCTTGGGGCGGGCAAGACCACCCTCATCAAAAAGCTCCTGGCCGAGGCCTTTCAGGGTGAAAAGCTGGTGCTCATCGAAAACGAGTTCGGCGAGGTCAGTGTGGACGGCGGTTTCCTCCAGGATACCGGCGTTCAGGTGTCCGAGCTGTCCTCGGGCTGCATCTGCTGCACCCTGGTGGGCGACTTCACCGAGGCTTTGAAGCAGGTCCACGACCAGTATAAGCCCGACCGCATCCTCATCGAGCCCTCCGGCGTCGCCAAGTTGAGCGACGTGGTGGCCGCCATCGAGGACGCGGTGAAGGCGGTGCCTGACCTTCGGCTCAATAGCTTTGTGGATGTGGTGGACGCTTCCAAGGTGAAGATCTATCTGAAGAACATCCCCGAGTACGCTAACCAGGTGGAAAGTGCCGGCACCATCATCCTCTCCCGGACCCAGAAACTCAACCAGGAGAAGCTGGAGGCCGCTGTGGCCCTTCTTCGGGAGAAGAACACCACCGCAGCCGTTATCACCACCCCCTGGGACGAGCTGGACGGGCAGACCATCCTGAAGGCCATCGAGGGGGTCTCCATGCATGACGAGCTTTTGGAGCTGGTGAAGGAGGCCCACGAGCACCAGCATGAACATGAGCTGGAGGACGAGGAGGAAGAGCACGAGCATCACCATCATCACCATGACCATGATGAGGAGCACGAGCACCACCATGATCATGACGAGGAGAGCCATGAACACCACCACGACCACGGCCCTGACTGCACCTGCGGCTGCCATGACCACGATCATGAGGGCCACGAACACCACCATCACCATCATCACCACCACGGTGACGCCGACGAGACCTTCCAGAGCTGGGGTAAGGAAGGCCCCAAGCCCTTTACCAAGACGGAGATCGAGACCATACTCACCGCCCTGGACAGCGGTGAGTACGGCCAGGTCCTCCGAGCCAAGGGCATCGTTCCCGACGGTCAGGGGGGCTGGCTGGAGTTCGATTTTGTCCCCGGGGAGCGGGAGATCCGGGAGAGCCGGGCCGACTATACCGGCCGGCTGTGCGTCATCGGCTCCGAATTGAAGGAGGGAGCCCTGGCGGAGCTCTTCGGCCTGTAAGGAGCGGAGCATGAATATCCCAGTCTATGTGATCGCCGGCTTCTTGGATGCCGGAAAGACCCAGTTCATCAACGGTACCCTGGCTGACGGCTTTGCCCGGAAGGACCGGACTCTGCTCATTCGCTGTGAGGAGGGGGAAGAGGAGTACGATCCCGCCCTCGTTCGGAATGTGACGGTGGTGGACGTGGAGGACGAGGAGGACCTGACCCGGGAATTTCTTCAAGAGTGCGAGAAGAAGTACCGCCCCCGGCAGGTCATGGTGGAGTACAACGGCATGTGGCAGCTGGAGACACTCTGGAACGAGGCTCTGCCCCCCAACTGGTTTATCGTCCAGACCTTTACCTTTGTGGAGGCTTCCACCTTTGAGCTTTACGCCCGGAACATGGCCCAGCAGACTATGGACAAGGTGAAGAACGCCGACGTGCTGGTCTTCAACCGCTGTGACGATACCCTGGCCGAGGCCCTTCGGAGCCGGAATCTCCGCATGACCAACCGCCGGGCCCAGATCTATCTGGAGTATGAGGACGGCACCAGCGAGGACTATCTTACCGGCGACGAATGCCCCTTCGACCTTGACCAGCCGGTCATCGACATCCCCGACGAGGACTTCGGCGTCTGGTATGTGGACGTGATGGACCATCCCGACCGCTACGCCGGGAAGCTGGTCCATGCCAAGTTGGTGATGATGCGCTCCACCAAGTTCCCCGGCGTGTGCTGCCCGGGCCGGTTTGCCATGGTGTGCTGTGCCGACGATGTGGCTTTCCTGGGCCTGCTGGCCCGGGGGGAGGACTTGGACCGGTTCAAGAATAAGCAGTGGCTGGACGCCACCTTCCGCATGGCGGTGGAGGAGCATCCCGCCTACGGCGGCCCCGGTCCGGTGATGGAGCTTCAGGAGGCCGCACCCTGCCAGAGGGCGGAGCCCGAAATACTGACCTACTGAATTATAGTGCCCCGGAGTATTTCTCCGGGGCGCTTTTCTTTGCCCCACAAGGGTTTGGAGATACCCGCAAAAGAATTTCCAGAAAATTCGCATCGAGGGGTTGACAACAAAGAAATATGTAGTATAATGAACATATGAATAATCTTTCATATGTCAAAGAAAGGAAGTGACCCCATGCCGCAGGAAGAGCTGCTGGAACGCTGTGAGCTGATCCACGTCCACGAGGACATTGTGGAGAAGGTGAAGGCCAACATGCCCGATGAAGAGACACTTTACGATTTGGCCGACCTTTTCCGCATCTTTGCCGACTCCACCCGCATTAAAATCCTGTACCTGCTCTTTGAATCGGAGATGTGTGTGTGCGACATCGCCCAGCTTCTGGGTATGACCCAGTCGGCCATCTCCCACCAGCTCCGGGCCCTGAAGCAGGCCAAGCTGGTGAAAAACCGCCGGGACGGCAAGACGGTGTTTTACTCCCTGGCCGACGACCATGTGAGAACGATTATTAATCAGGGAATGGATCATGTGACTGAATAGAAAATCAAAAATATTTTAGGAGGAAACGAGCATGAAAAAGAAATTCAACATCGAGGTCGACTGCGCCAACTGCGCCCGCAAGGTGGAGGATGCCATCAACAAAGTGGAGGGCGTCACCGCCAACGTGAACTTCATGCAGCAGAAGCTGACCGTGGAGGCCCCCGACGACCAATTTGACGCCCTCATGGCTGAGGTGGTCAAGGCCGCTAAGAAGGCCGAGCCCGACTGCGAGATCGAGCTGTAATGAGTTTCTGGGATCGGATCGCCGGTCTTTACGATTTGGCAGAGTTCACCAACCGAAGGGTGAACTCTGCCGCCGTAACCCGGGTGGCTCAATTGATCCCGGATGGAGCCAGAGTGCTGGACTGCGCCGCCGGAACCGGAGCATTTACTCTGGCTGCGGCCCGACGGGCGGAGGCAGTTCTTTGTACCGATCTCTCCCAGGCTATGCTGGACAGGGCGGAGAAAAAGGCGCGAAAGAAGAGCCTTTCCAATATCACCTTCGCCCTTCGTGACCTGACTGCCCTGCCTGAAGAGGGCGGGAGCTTTACGGTAGTGCTTGCCGCCAATGTGCTCCACTTGTTGCCTGAACCGGAAAAGGCGGTTCGGGAGCTGTGGCGGGTCACTGCCCCCGGTGGGCGGCTTATTTTACCCACCTATTTACAGGGCAAAACCGGGGCGTCTTACGGAACACTGATCAAGATCTATCAGGGGATCGGCTTTCATTACGAGTATGCCTTTACCCCCGAGACCTACCGTGCTTTTCTGGAGAACCTCCGGCTTGCCCCAGTACAGTTGGAGGTCATCTCGGGCCACGTGCCCGAAGGAATTGCGATTCTGGAGAAGCTGTGCTGATATACACAAAATGGGGGCGGGCTTTGCCCGCCCGCTGCATTCCCCAAATCACTCTTTGGGAGGGATTTTCCATGACCAAGAAACAGAAAAAGATGCTCAAGCGCATCCTCATTTCCGCTATGGGCCTTGTGGCTGTTGCCCTGCTGGACCATTTCGGGCCGGCTCTTCCGGCGCCCTACTGGCCCCTCTACCTCATCCCCTATTTCATCATTGGCTGGGATATCCTCTGGAAGGCCATCCGCAATATCCGCAACGGCCAGGTTTTTGACGAAAACTTCCTCATGGCCATCGCCACCGTGGGCGCCCTTCTCATCGGGGAGTTCCCCGAGGCCGTCTTTGTCATGCTCTTCTACCAGATTGGGGAGCTCTTCCAGGGGGTGGCGGTCGGCAAATCCCGGAAGTCCATCTCCGCCCTCATGGATATCCGCCCCGATTATGCCAACGTGGAGCGGAACGGCCAGGTGGAGACGGTGGACCCTGACGAGGTGGCGGTGGGGGAGACCATCGTCATACGCCCCGGCGAGCGGGTGCCCCTGGACGGCATCGTGCTGGAGGGTACTTCCACCCTCAACACCGCCGCCCTCACCGGCGAATCCCTGCCCCGGGACATCGCTCCCGGCGGCGATGTGATCTCGGGCTGCGTCAACCTCTCCGGCCTTCTGAAGGTCCAAACCACAAAGGAGTTCGGGGATTCCACCGTGGCCAAGATTTTGGATCTGGTGGAAAATTCCACCTCCAAAAAAGCCCGGACCGAGCAGTTTATCACTCGCTTTGCCCGTTGGTACACCCCCGCCGTGGTCATCGGCGCGGTGGCTCTGGCCATCATTCCCTCCCTTATTACCAGGGACTGGTTCAAGTGGGTGGAGCAGGCCCTTATCTTCCTGGTCATCTCCTGCCCCTGTGCTTTGGTCATTTCAGTGCCCCTGACCTTCTTCGGCGGCATCGGTGGGGCCTCCAAGGCGGGCGTTCTGGTGAAGGGCAGCAACTACCTGGAGGCCCTTGCCAAGACCGAGACGGTGGTTTTCGACAAGACGGGTACCCTCACCCGGGGCGTGTTCAACGTCACCGCCGTCCACCCCGAGGAGTGCACCGAGCTCCAGCTCATCGAGGCCGCCGCCCTGGCCGAGAGCTACTCCAACCACCCCATCGCCCGCTCCCTCCGGGACGCCTATAACCGGGAGATCGACGAGAGCCGTATCGGCAACGTGGCCGAGATCGCCGGCCGGGGGATCAAAGCCGATGTGGACGGCCGCACCGTCTACGTGGGCAACGACAAGCTCATGGAGGACTGCGGGGTCAGCTGGCACCCCTGTCACAAGGTGGGCACCACCGTCCATGTGGCGCTGGAGGGAAAATATCTGGGTCATATCGTCATCTCTGACGAGGTGAAGCCTGACGCCAAGGAGGCCATTGCCGCCCTGAAGCAGGCGGGGGTCAGGAAGACCGTCATGCTCACCGGCGACGCCAGGGAGGTGGGCGAGGCCGTGGGGGCCGAGCTGGGCCTTGACGAGGTTCACGCCCAGCTTCTCCCCGCCGACAAGGTGACAAAGGTGGAGGAGCTTTTGGGGCAGAAGGATCCCAAGTCCACCCTCTGCTTTGTGGGGGACGGCATCAACGACGCCCCCGTCCTCTCCCGGTCCGACGTGGGCGTGGCCATGGGCGCTCTGGGCAGTGACGCCGCCATCGAGGCCGCTGATGTGGTCTTGATGGACGATAAGCCCTCCAAGCTGGCCACCGCCATCTCCATCGCCCGGCGGACCATCGCCATCGCCAACCAGAACATCGTTTTCGCCCTGGCGGTGAAGGGAGTCATCCTGGTGCTTGGCATCATGGGCAAGGCCAACATGTGGCTGGGCACCCTGGCCGACGTGGGGGTCATGGTGGTAGCCGTGGCCAATGCTACAAGGGCATTGAAGATCAAGGAGTAAGAAAGCAAGCAGGGAGCCCCGGACCATCCCGGTCTGGGGCTCTTTTTGTCCTACTATGACATTTCCGTTACATTTTCCCCTTAGATGTATCACTTCGTGCAACACAAAGGGGTGTTTTCGCTACTATTGGAAGGGCTCCTTCCGAAGGCGGCACGGCTTTCGCGGCGCTGGCATTTGTATTCAGAATAAGAATAGTTGGGAAAACAGGTGGAGCTTGCCGCCTTTGCGGCGGGATCATCAAAAGGATTTTAGCAAAAAGGGCGGCATATCAAGGAAGCTCAGTGCCCCATCTCCCGGTGATACTCTGCGGCCTGCTCTTCCCAGCGCCGTTTATCCTCCTCCGTGATGGACCGCAGCACCCGGCAGGGGTTTCCTGCCGCAACTACATGGGAGGGGATGTTGCGGGTCACCACGCTGCCCGAGCCAATGACCACGTCGTCCCCGATGGTGACGCCCGGATTGATGACCACATTTCCCCCGATCCACACCGAGGAGCCGATCTTCACCGGCCTGCAATACTCCAGGTCCTGATTCCGCACCCCGGCGTCGATGGGGTGGGCGGCGGTGTAGATGGATACCCGGGGGGCCAGAAAAACGTCGTCTCCGATGGTAATGCCGCCCCCATCCAGCATGACGCAGCCGTAGTTGGCGTAAAAATGTTTCCCGATATGAATGTGGCTTCCGTAATCACAGTAGAAATCCGGCTGGATCCAGAAAGGCTCTCCGATGGAGCCCAGCAGTTCACGGAACCAGGACCGGACCTTCTGGGGGTCCGGCGTCCGGTTGATGGCCTGAAGGAGCCGCCATTTTCGCATATCCTCCCGCCGCAGCTCCTCATCGTCGGCGCAATAGAGTTTTCCTGCCAGCATCCGTTCCTTCTCGGTCATGCAAAGTCTCCTTTCATTCCTGAGTGGGCAGTTTGCTGGTATCCACCACTACGTCGCACTGAGTTTCGATGGAAAGCCCTTCGAAATAGGCCTCCTCCATGGGGATCCACCGGGTCTTGAAGTTCTCCAGACTCTCGGGGCTCTCCCGGCGGCCCAGCCGGGCAAGCTGGATCTCAGGATCACAGGTGAGGAAAATGTGGAGCCGGGAATAGCCCGCCAGGGCGGGGTGAAGGGCATAGCTGCCCTCCACGATGTTGAGACGTTTGAAGGGAATGTGGATCGGCTCTCCCATGGTGAAGGTGGAGCAGTCAAAGGCGGCGTGGTCCACATCCTCCCCACGGCGCAGGGGCCCGAAGAGCTCAGATGCCGCCCGTTCGTAGTGGACGTTGCCACCTGGTGCGGCCAGCCGCTCTGGGGTCCGCAGCTCAGGAGGCAGGAAGAAGTCGTCCATGTGGAAGACATTGCAGTCAAAAAGCTGGGCGCATCGGGCGGCGAAGGTGGATTTGCCCGAAGCACACCGGCCATCCACCGCCACAATAAGGGGCCCCTCACTCTCCCGGAGGGCTTTTTCGATGGCCCGGAGGGCGGGGCCGTAGAGAGCCAGGTCCCGGTCGATGACCCGGTAGTGGGGATGGTAGGCGGCGTTGAAGGCCTCGCTATGGTGGATGGCGGGACAGCCCGCCTGGTCGTATTCGGCAAGAAATTCCTCCACCTCCCCGGGATCAAAGGGCAAAAGCCCGGAACAGGTCATGCCCATCATCTCCCCCAGCTTCTGCCACAGCCCCTGCCGGCTGCCCCGGGGCCGGGCGGAGAGAACGAAGCACCGCCCCAACAGGGGAAGATCCGCCTCTGTGAGCCGGGCGGGGTCCAGATGATACCGGCACAGCCCGCCGCCGATGGCTTCCACGGCGTAAGGGGGCGCATAGCCCTCCTCCCGGGCGGTTTGCAGTTCCTCTTTCAGATACCGGAGGGCGTTTCCTTCGGCTACCATGTGGCCGGGGCCAAACTCGCTCTGGTAGAGGAGCTTCACGCAGTCCCGGACTTCCATCCCGGGGTAGCGCCCGGTGTGGAGGGGTAGGATATTTTTCAGAATGCTCATGACCATGGCCTCCTTGGTAAGAGAAAAGTATTCAAATTATTGTATCACAGTTCCGTTTCATTGACTACCCTATTTTCACTTAAAAGAGCTGATGTAGTAAGTTAAATGCAGAAAAGGTTTTTCAACCTTTTTCTGCATTATTTTTTTACCCAAACGGGGGCAGAAACGGGTGAAAGGGGTGATTTA
>JAAWPV010000029.1 GCA_022800215.1 Oscillospiraceae bacterium
GTGGGCCGCCAACCCATGTGACGCTTCCGGCCGGCCTTGCCGATCTGGATGTTCTCGTGATCGGTGTTGCCCACCTGGCCGATGGTGGCCATGCAGTCCAGACGGATGTAGCGCATCTCGCCGGAGGGCAGACGAACCTGAGCCATGCCGTTCTCCTTGGCCATCAGCTGAGCCGCCACACCGGCGGACCGGACCAGCTGGCCGCCCTTGCCGGGGTAGAGCTCAATGTTGTGGATCATGGTGCCCACAGGGATCTCATTGATGGGCATTGCGTTACCGGGCAGAATGTCGGAGCCCGGGCCGGTCATGATGATGTGGCCGGCCTTCAGGCCCACGGGAGCCAGGATATACCGGCGCTCGCCGTCCTCGTACTCGATGAGGGCGATGTTGGCGCTGCGGTTGGGGTCATACTGGAGGTTAATCACAGTAGACTTGCCGTTCTTGTCCCGCTTGAAGTCCACGATGCGGTACTTCTTCTTGTTGCCGCCGCCGCGGTGGCGGACGGTGATGCGGCCGTAGCTGTTGCGGCCGGCGTTCTTGGAGAGGTTCTCCAGCAGGCTGCGCTCAGGCTTGGCCTTCTTGTCGATCCCGTCGAAGGCGGACACAGTCATGTGGCGCCGGGAGGGGGTCGTCGGTTTATAAGTCTTGATTGCCATTTCTTACTCCTCCTCCTTACACCATGCCTTCGAAGATCTCGATAGACTTGGAATCAGCGGTCAGGGTGACCATGGCCTTCTTCCAGGAGGCCCGGCGCCCGGCGGGATACCGGCCGGTGCGCTTCTCCTTGCCCTGCATGTTCAGGGTGTTGACCTTGGCGACCTTCACGCCGAAGATCTCCTCGATGGCCTTGGCGATCTCGATCTTGTTGGCGTCCTTGGCCACTTCGAACACATACTTCTTCATGTCGATCTCGCTCATGGACTGCTCGGTGATAATGGGCCGCTTGATGATATCGTAAGCATTGGTAGCCATTATGCGAACACCTCCTCGATAACCGCCAGGGCGGCCTTGTCCACGATGAACTCATTGGCGTTCACGATGTCGTAGACATTGATGAGATTGGCGGGGGAAGTCACGATGCCGGGAATGTTCCGGGCAGACTTCACCACGTTGGGGCAGGCGGTGACGACGAGGGCCTTCTTGGATTCCACAGCGTTGAGGAAGCTCTGGAAGGTCTTGGTCTTGATCTCGTCCATCTCCAGCTTATCCACCACCAGCACCTTGCCCTCAGCGGCCTTGGCGGAGAGGGCTGACTTGAGCGCCAGCCGGCGGACCTTCTTGTTCAGGGTGTAGCGGTAAGAGCGGGGCTTGGGGGCAAACACGATGCCGCCGTGGGTCCACTGGGGAGCCCGGGTGGAACCCTGACGGGCACGGCCAGTGCCCTTCTGGCGCCAGGGCTTTCTGCCGCCGCCGGAAACTTCCGCGCGGGTCAGAGCGCTCTGGGTGCCCTGCCGGCAGTTGGCCAGATGGTTCTTCACCACATCATGCATGACGCCGATGTTGGGCTCGATCCCAAAAATGGCCTCGGGCAGGTCCACCTTGGTGGACTTCTTCTTGCCCTGCATATCATAAACATTAGCCTTAGGCATGTCTTATCTCTCCTTTCCTTAAGCGTTACGGGCCGAAGCCTTCTGGGGATTACGGCCGGAAGCCTTCTGCGGGTTGCGGCTCTCAGCGGCGCCGGCGCCCTTCTCCTTGACGTTGATGACGCTGTTGCGGACATACACCACGCTGCCCTTGGGGCCGGGGATGGCGCCCTTGACGGCGATGATGCCCAGCTCGCTGTCCACCTTGACCACGTCCAGGTTCAGCACGGTGACCTGCTCGGTGCCCATGTGGCCGGCGCCGATCTTGCCCTTGAAGATCCGGGAGGGATCGGTGCTGGAGCCCATAGAACCGGCGTGGCGGTGCACAGGGCCGGTGCCGTGGCTTTCCTTCAGACGGTGGGCGTTGTGGCGCTTGATCACGCCGGCGTAGCCCTTACCTTTGCTGATGCCGGTCACGTCCACCCGGTCGCCCTCGGTGAACATGGAGCAGTCGATGATGTCGCCCACATTGAAGTTCTCACTGCCTTCCAGCTTGAACTCCTTGAGCACTTTCTTCAAAACGCCCTCGCCAGCCTTCTTGAGGTGTCCCACCTCAGGCTTGGTAAGCTTGCGCTCGGGCACGTCCTGGAAGCCCAGCTGAACGGCGTCGTAGCCGTCCTTCTCTCCGGTCTTCTTCTGCACCACAGTGCAGGGGCCCGCCTCAATGACGGTGACCGGGATGACGTGGCCCACTTCGTCGAAGATCTGCGTCATGCCGACCTTCTTGCCGATAATGGCCTTTTCCATGTGTCTTCCTCCTTAATAAGGTTATTGGTCAGGAGAGTTGCCTCCGGGGCATTGCTCTCGTGACATGACCCGTCTGTCTCAAACAGCGACAGACCGCGGTACAACAAAGTTGGGGTGCCCCATGTCGGGGGCTGTCAGGCTCCAAACAGGTCAGGACGCTCGGTCACTTTCCCTCCGACTCGGGCTGGTCTTGGGCCGCCTTGCGGCCCCGCGCTCGCCCTCGCTCCGGTCCAAGCTCCCTCGCCGACCTGTTTTCCGCCCTTCTTACAGCTTGATCTCGATATCCACACCAGCGGGAAGCTCCAGACTCATCAGGGCCTCCACGGTCTTGGGAGAGGGCTTGATGACGTCGATGAGCCGCTTATGGGTGCGGCGCTCGAACTGCTCCCGGGAATCCTTGTACTTGTGCACAGCCCGCAGGATGGTGACCACTTCCTTCTTGGTGGGAAGGGGAATGGGACCGGAGATGGTAGCGCCGGTGCGCTTGGCGGTCTCCACGATCTTCTCAGCGCTCTGGTCGATAAGCTGGTGATCGTAAGCCTTCAGGCGAATGCGGATCATTTCTTTCTGAGCTGCCATTTGTGTTTCCTCCTTAAATGTATACGAAGTGTTGATTGGTCTGTCACGCTTCGTACAGCGAGAAGTTTTCCTATCCACGTTTCCGTGCGTATCACTCCGTGACAGAAAGAAAACCGGCACATCGCTGGCCGGTTCGCTCCCCGCATGGCGATATACGCCGTGCAAAGGACTTCTCAGCCGCCCGATCAACGGACATACTCCGCGGAAGTTACCTCATTTCTGAGCAATCTCCCGCATCATCGCATTGCGTCATTGCGACGCACAATTATATCACGCCCTAAACAGGCGCTTGATTATGATACTACACCCCGTCCCTAAAGTCAATAGGTTTTTTCGTTTTTTACGAAGAAATTTTGAAGAAATCTCGACTTCTTTTCTCTCTTTCCCTTTGGGTGATACTTTGGGCGCAAAAACTCCGGGTCGGAGCCAAGCTCCTCCCCGGAATTTTTGTGAAACTTTTTTCGAGATAGTTGTATGAAAACGTACCACACTTGGGGGTATCGCGACTACTTTTAGAAGGAGTTTTTTGAAACCATCCTTTCCGGCCTGCCCGGCCGGGGCCAAAACCGCTTAGAAAGCGGTTCTGGGCTCCGAACTTCAAGGTCAAGACCACGTGTCCTATCATCGGCTCATTGCGTCTTTACGCTCCCATGGTCCCCCTTGCCCCGCGCCCGCGCGTCCCATCGTGGAACACTGACAGAGAATCTGTTGAAATCAAACCGTCTCTGCCTACGCAGCTTGGGGCTATCTTCGCTTTTACGTGCCTCTCACTCCCAGGGATAATTATTCTCCCACCCATCCTCATAGGGCGACAGCATATCCGGCCTGCCGTCCTCGTTCACCACAAACCCATCCAGGAAGACCTCTTCCTCCCGGCCCACACTGTCCGTGTAAAGAAGGGACAGGATGACCTTCTCCCCGACCCCCACTGTCAGTCCCTCGGTGGGAATTTCGATCCCCTGGTTTTCAGACCGCCGATCCAGTGCCCCGCACTCCTGGCTCCAGAAAAGGGTATCCCCCACCCAGAGCCGCAGGTTCCCTTTCGTTACCGTGATCTCCCGGCCTCCTTCCCGAGTCTTGTATAAGCCCCAGGTGGACTGCCAGACGTCGGCGGTGAGGGATGTGAACCGGACCTTCTCCCCCGTCCCGGTCATGCTCCACCCCAGATTGCCCATCACGCCCACCTGGGTATCGGTCAGCAGGTTCCACACCTGCCCCAGCTGCTGGGTCACAACGGAATCCCCCTCCACAAATCCCACCGACAGGGTGATGTCGTCAGTGAGAGGGCAGGTCAGCTCCGTGGTGAAGGTTTGCCCGGCGCCCAAAGTCCCTTCCATCTCCACCGCCTCGAAGTCGGGCCCGGTGGCCGAGAACACCGCCCGCATCTCTTCCTTGTATTCCCTGGGCGTGGCGGTAAGGGCAAAGGTCACCGTGCTCTGCAAAAGGTCCATGCTCACCGTCTCATAGTTCTTCCCGGCGGTAACGCTGTTCTGCTCCTCCAGGATGTCCCGCACCTGGCCGGTAAGGGAACCAATTTGCTGGGAGACGGTGTTGTCGATGTTGGATATATTATAATGTAGGCTGCCGATCTGGTTTTCCAGGTTGTTCATCCGTCCCACCAGCACGATCACCGCCCACCAGACGGTCACGATTGCCAGCACCCGCACCCACCGTCTCTTCTTTTTGGATTTCTCCGCCGGCTCCTGAGCCGGGGCCAGCTTCCGGGCGATGGCCTCCAGAGCCTGAAGCTCCCGCTCGGTCAGCTCATGGTCCGCCCCCTCGCTCTCCTCCAGCCCCAGCAGCGCCCCGATGGTCACGCCGAAGAGCCTGCTCATGGCAATGAGCTTATCCAATTCCGGAATGGTGGTATCCGACTCCCACTTGCTCACCGACTGCCGGGCCACCCCCAGCTTGTCGCCCAGCTCCTCCTGGGAGAGTCCGGCGGCCTTCCGTAAAGACTGTATCTGTTCTCCTAAGGTCATGGTTCTTACCTCCTTGCTGCCCATAGGATACCATATTCCCTTCAAAAACGCCAACCACCCGGTAGGTTCTTTTTGTCACCTGCCGGGTGCATAGGCTCTCTCCCAAGGCTTTGCAGTCTTCGCAAGTCCTTATGCCAAACGGTATTTTTCCTGGAAGGTCCGGAGCTGGATCTGGAATGTCTCCTCCTTCTGGGCCTTCCGCAGGGTTTCATGGAGGTTCAGATTGTGGCGGTGGGTGTCGATGACGCAGCCGGCGATATTGGAGCAGTGGTCGGCCACCCGCTCCAGGTCGGTGAGCAGGTCAGACCACACAAAGCCTGCCTCCACTCCGCACTCCCCCCGTTGAAGCCGAAGGATGTGCCGGGTGCGCATCTCCTCCTTCAGCGCGTCGATGACCTGCTCCAGAGGCTCCACCTGAACCGCCCCCTCCCAGTCATCGGCCAAAAATGCGCCCAGGGACCGGTCCAAAATCTCCTCCACTGCCCCCGTCAGCACGGAAAGCTCCCCCCGGGCGGCGTCGGTGAAGAGAAGCTCCTTCTCCCCCATCTCCTCCGCCGAGCGCAGCAGATTCACCGCATGGTCCCCGATACGCTCAAAGTCGCTGATGACCCGCAGCAGCTTGGCCGCCTGCCGATTGTCGTCGGCGCTGAGGGGCCGGGCGGACAGCTTTACCAGGTAGGTGCCCAAAAGGTCCTCGTAGTGGTCCGTCTTTTCCTCCTGGGCCCGGACCTCCTCCGCCAGCTTACCGTCCAGGCCGGTGAGGGCCCGGAGCCCGCCTTTCAGCGCCTCCACCGCCGCCTGCGCCAGATTTCCCGTCACCGCGCGGCACTGTTCCAGGGCCAGAGGCGGGGTAGCCAAAAGCCGCTCGTCCAGCTCCGCCGTCTTCTCCTCCTCCTTGCCGTCGGGTACCAGCCGGTTCACCAGCTTCTCCAAAAATCCGCTGAGGGGCAGCATCAGGACCGTACAGAGCAGGTTGAAGGCCGAGTGGGCCACGGCGATGCCGAAAAGGGAGGCACTCTCACCCAGGAAGGCGGGATGGAGCACCCCCTGTACCATACAGAAGGCCCCCAGCCACACCCCGGTACCGATGATGTTGAACATCAGATGGACCAGGGCCGCCCGCCGGGCGCTGCGGTTGGTGCCCACCGAGGAGATCATGGCGGTGACGCAGGTGCCAATGTTCTGTCCCATGACGATGGGGATGGCGGCAGCGTAACTGACCTGTCCGGTGACGGCCAGAGCCTGCAAAATACCCACCGAAGCGGAGCTGGACTGGATAAGGGCGGTAAGCACCGCCCCCGCCAGCACACCCAGCACGGGATTCTGGAAGGCCACGAAAAGCTGCCGGAAGGCAGGCATCTCCCCCAGCCCCGCTACCGCGCCCGACATGGTCTCCATGCCGAACATCAGCGTCGCAAAGCCCAGCAGAATGGTTCCCGTGTCCTTTTTCTTGTTCCCCTTGCAGAACATGTAAAGGATAATGCCGCAAAGGGCCAGGACCGGGGTAAAGGAGGAAGGTTTCAGCATCTTCACCAGAAAGTTCCCGCTGTCGATCCCCGCAAGGCTCAGCACCCAGGCCGTGATGGTGGTGCCCACATTGGCACCCATAATGACGTGGATGGCCTGACGCAGGGTCATAAGCCCCGAGTTTACAAAGCCCACCACCATCACCGTGGTGGCCGAGGAGCTCTGGATCACCGCCGTCACCGCCATACCGGTGAGCAGTCCCGCCAGCTTGCTTCCCGTCAGCTTGCCCAGCAGGGTGCGCAGCTGGCTGCCCGCCCGCCGTTCCAAAGCCTGGCCCATAATGTTCATGCCGAAAAGGAACAGGCTCAGCCCGCCGATCATGGTAAGCAGATCAAAAAAATCCATACATTTATCTCCTTTTATACTCTTTTCCTTGTCTTCCTTATTATATCCGGAACGGTTTTGGGGCAACCGCTTGTTTGGGCAAAAGAAAAGCGGGACTTTACCGCAAAAAACTTGCGGTAAAATCTCGCCGGATCCATATAAAGTTTTCTTCAAAAACGAATCGTGATCTCATACGATTTCTCCCATGCAAAGCCCGGCTTTGCCCAATCGCCTTATATCATTTATAAGTTCAGTATAACGGTTCCTTCTTCCGCCGTCAATTCCTCTTTTTCCTGATTTTCCCTCGCCTTTTCCCCCTGCCTTTGTGTATTTTATCCTTCTTCCGCCAAAGCCGTCAAAGCGGCGGCCTTGGCCCGCTCCACGTCCAGCTTCTCCCCGGTAAAGTGCTCCAGGGCCAGTATGGCCTGGTGGAGAAGCATCCCCATGCCGTTCATGGCGGGGTGACCTTTCTCCCGGGCCCGGCGCAAAAGGGCGGTCTCCGCCGGGGCGTAGATGGCGTCGCACACCGCCGCCCGGCTGGGCAGCGCGTCCAAAAAGGAGAGATCGGCAAACTGGCTTCCGGTCCCCTCCATCCCCAGCGAGGTGCAGTTCACCAGGATATCACATTCCTCCGCAAGTTTACATAATGTTCCAATGTCAAAGCCGGCAGTGGTCATGGATCCCGGTGCCATTTGGCAGAGGGCCTCCCCCTTCTCCACCGTCCGATTGGCTACGGTGACACGGGCTCCCGCCTCGCAGAGGGCCGCCGCCACCGCCTTAGCCGCCCCTCCGGCCCCTAAAAGAACCACCCGCTTCCCCCCGGCAGAGACCCCCAGATCCCCCAAAGCCCGGAGAAATCCTCCGCCGTCCGTGTTAAATCCGTAATATTTCCCGTCTTTAATACAGATTGTATTCACCGCTCCGCACTTCCGGGCAATGGGATCCAGCTCATCCATCAGGGGCACCAGCTGCTCCTTGTGGGGCATGGTGGCGTTGAACCCGGCGTAACCCGCATAGGCGGCACAGCTGAGCCAGCGCCCCGCCTCCCCCTTTGGCACAGGTTGACATAAATAAATATAGTCCAGCCCCAGCGCACCGATGACGGCGTTCTGGATCACCGGCGATTTGGAGTGCAGCACCGGGTCCCCAATGACGCACAGCTTTTTTGTGGTGTTCTTCAGTTCCACTTTCATAACTGCTCCCGCCGGGCCGAACGCCCCACCAGGAAATCAAGAGACACCTTAAAATAGTCCGCAATGGCAATCAGTGTTTTCACCCCGGGCACACGGTCCCCGCCCTCATAAAAACGAATATTCCGCTCGGTCGTACCCAAAACCTCCCCCAACTGCTTTTGGGTCAGGCCCTTCTCGTTCCGAAGCAATGCCAATCTTTTCCCGAATTCCATTTTCTTTCTCCTTTCCTCTTGACAGGTCTTTATTGTTCCTGTATAATACAGGTACAATTAGTTCCTATTCGGAGGTTATGCTATGTTTGACTTGACCAGCCTTCAAGATTTGCTCTCGGATGAAATATCCCCAGCCTATCGGGCGCAATTAGACCTTTTAGATCCATTTTACACCAAAATCGAGAAGGCTTTCAACTGGCAATTTGTTGATGACCTCTGGACTGCCCAAAGCAGGCTAAGTACCATTGAAGTGGAGGAAACCTTTGTTCGGGGCCTCCGCCTCGGGGCACAGCTTACTTTGGCCCTTCTGATGAAATAACTTTTCTATCGTACGCTGTTATCTCTCTGGTTCCGCGTGGATAACCTTTTCCCCGCATAGTTGTGGGGGACCATTCTTTGCCGGGCCAAAGAATGGTCCCCCAGAATATCTTAAATTCCAGTTTATCGGTTTCAAAAAGAGTTCCCCACAATGACCATCAAAGGATATTAAGCTTTCTTCTTTTCCAAAAACCAGTCCATCGCCATCAGATACCCCTTCAGCCCTTGCCCGTAGATCTGCCCCACGCAGGCGGGAGCGGTGACCGAAATCGCCCGGAAGGGCTCCCGCTGGTCGATGTGGGAGATATGTACCTCATAGGCAGGCACCGAGATGGCCTTCAAAGCGTCCAAAATGGCGTAGGAATAGTGGGTGTAGGCCCCCGGGTTGATGACAATGGCGTCATAGACCCCGTCGGCGGCCTGGATGACGTCCACGATGGCTCCCTCGTGGTTGGACTGGAAGCACTCGGCGGTAGAGCCATGCTCCAGCGCATAGTCCTTCACCATTTTGCAAAGAGCGTCGTAGCTCTCCTCCCCGTAGATACCCGGCTCCCGCTTGCCCAGCAGGTTCAGATTGGGCCCGTTGATGATGAGAAATTTCATGTCTTACCCCTCCTTCTTCTCTTCCCAGGACGCGATGGTCTCCACCGCCTCCTTCACCCGGGCGGTGGTGGAGATGGGGGAGGTAAAATCGTGGATGGTGGCGTCGGCCCAGCCCTCATAGACGACCCGGCGCTGCTCGGCCAGAGCGATGAAGGCCTCCCGGCCATCCTTGGCCAAAGGCCGCCCCGTCATATCCTCAGTGTCGAAGATCTCCCCCGGGTCCCGGTCCAGCCAGATGACGATGCCGCTCTCCTTCAAAGGCTTCATGGCCCCCTCCTGCATGGGAAGCCCGCCCCCGCAGGCAATGATGAGGTCGCTCCGCAGGCTGAGGGCCTGGGCCACCCCCAGCTCCACCGAGCGGAAGTAGGGCTCCCCCTGGGTCTCAAACAGCTCCTGGACCGTGCAGCCCTCCCGGGCCTCAATGAGGGCGTCGGTATCCACAAGCTGCTTCTGGAGCCGCTGGGCCAGCAGCTTGCCCACGGTGGTTTTTCCCGAGCCCATCATGCCGATAAGTACAACGTTCTTCATGCTTCTATTCCTTCTCTCCTATATACATCACGTGCTCTCCCCAGCTCAAAAACTCCGGCCGCTCCAGATACCGCTTGGCGGTGTCCAGCCACATTTCCCGCTCCTCCGGGCTTCTTTGCCGCAGCGCCATCTTATTGGGCGCAAGACAGCCCTCCTGGGGGAAAAAGTGAAGCCTTTTAAGGGGGAACCGCTCCATAAAGGGCAAAATGTTCTCCAAGGCATAGCTATATACCTGGGTGAAGCCCAGGCCGCCAAAGTCCCGCCCGGCCTCGATGGCGGCCAGGTGAAGCATATCCTCCGGGTTGGTTTGGGCTTCCAAAAGTATCTTCTCATGCTGAAGACAGTAAAGGAGCCCTGAAACCGTGGGGATAAAGGCCACATAGAGCTTTCCGCCGGGCTTCACGTGCCGGATGGCAACCTCCACCGCCTTGACCCGGTCTGCCTCCTCCAGCAGGTGGTAAAGGGGCCCCATGAGAAACACATGGTCAAACTGCCCCAACTCCAAACTGTCCAGCTCCAGGCAGTTGACGGCGTGGGCGGTGAGGGGCACGCCCTCCTCTGCCGCCTTCGCCCGGGCAAATGTCACGTTGCCCTCGGAAAGGTCGGCCAGAGTGACCTGGCAGCCCTTTTGGGCGTAGTAGAGCGAATACCGCCCCGGCCCGCCGCCGATGTCCAGCACTTTATCCCCGGGCCTTATGTACTGGTCCATCATGTAGGTGGTGAGGAGAAATTCTTCTCGGTTTTCGTCCAGCCGTACCCACTCCTGGGCGGCACCCCCGTCATAGAAGCGTTTTACTTCTGCGATCTTTTCCTTATCCATCGGTTTTGTCTCCCTCATAGGCCTTGAAATTCCCCAATACCCGGAAGTCGGCGGAGAGCTGGCTCAGCTCATGAAGCACGCCCTCCATCCCGGGGGCGGTCAGGTCCCCGGTGAAGTCCAGGAAGAAGAGGTACTCCCACCCCCGGCCAGGGATGGGCCGGGACTCGATCTTCAGAAGATTGAGCCCTTGAACGGCGAAAATAGTCAGGATTTCATGTAAGGACCCCGACTGGTGGGGCAGGGAGAAGAGGGCGGAGATCTTGTCCTTCCCTTCCCGCAGCTCCAGCGTGGGAGACACCACCACGAACCGGGTGGTGTTGGCGGTGTTGTGGTTGATGGGGTAGGCCAGCACCTCCAGCCCGTAGAGCTGGGCCGCCCGGCGGGAACAGATGGCGGCGGCTTTTTTGTCTTTTGTCTCGCTCACCTGCTTGGCCGAGCCCGCCGTATCCAGCACCGGCACCCGGTTCCAGTTCCGGTGTCCGTCCAAAAACTTGTCGCACTGCATGAGCCCCTGCTCATGAGAGTAGACCGTCTCAATGTCCTCCACAGTCACCCCGGGCAGCGCCGCCAGACAGTGGGCCACGGGCACCTGCCACTCCCCCACAATGGAGAAATCATACTGGGCCAGCAAATCATAGACCTGCCGGATGGACCCGGTGGAGGAATTCTCAATGGGCAGCATGGCGTAGTCCGCCTCCCTCCTTTGAAGGGCGGTAAACACATCGTCAAACCAGGCAAGACCCCGGGCCTTGACGCTCTCCCCGAAAAAGCCGGCGGCGGCCTCCTCCGAATAGCAGCCCGGCTCCCCCTGGTAGACCACCCGGGGTTCTGCCACCGGCTGGCGCTGGTTTTCCACCGCTTTCTGCCACCGGCCATAACCCCCCGCCGATCCTTCCTCCTTTACCAGCTTCCGCTGCTGGCGGCGGGAGATGGCCATGATGGACTCATAGAGGGCGGTGACGTCCGCTTTGCCCGCCGGGTCGTCCACCAGGGCCGCCTTAGCCGCCAGCACCTGCTTCTCCCGGGAGGCGTCCAGCACCGGGATGCCCTGTGCCTTCTTGTATTCTCCCACCTTCTGGGTCACGTCCATCCGGCGGAGGAAAAGCCTCACCAGCTCCCCGTCGATGGCGTCGATCTCCTTTCGGTATTCCTCCAAGCTCATCTCTCACACTTCCTTTATCAACTTCATTTTATAATGGCTGTCCGTCTCCTCGCAGACCCGGAAGCCCAGACGCTCATAGAGTCTGCGGGCGGGGTTGGTCTTGTAGACCTGCAGCGCCAGCACGGGCCGGGTGCTCTGGGCGATGTACTCCGCCAGCAATGCCCCGCCGATGCCCTGGCCCCGGTACTCCGGCAGCAGGCAGATATTGCAGATGTCCAGGGTGTCCTCCCCGGCAAATTCATAGTTCGTCATGCCGATAGCCTTGCCGTCCTTTAAGAGAATGGCCATCATCTCCCCGGCCCCCTCCTCCATGAAGACGGCGAACCGGCGGCGCTGGTCGGCCTCGTTCCAGCCCCATAGAGCCTCCACATAGTCGTGATAACACAGCTTTTTCAGCGCATAGACAAACTCATAGTCTGCCGGGGTGTAGGGGCGAAATGTAACTTTCTCTGTCATATCCCCAATACCTCGCAGGCGGCAAGAGCCGCCGCGGCCTCAATGACGGGCAGGGCACGGGGGACGATGCAGGGGTCGTGGCGGCCCTTGATCTCCATCTCCACTTCCTCCCCGGTGCGGAGATCCACGCTCTCCTGGGGCAGGGCGATGGAGGGAGTGGGCCGAAGGGTCACTTCAAAGACCACGGGCATCCCGTTGGTGATGCCGCCGTTGACGCCCCCGGCGTTGTTGGTGCGGGTCACCACCTTGCCGTCTTTCACCTCGAAGGGGTCGTTGGCCTCGGTGCCCCGCATATAGGCAAAGCCCACCCCGGCGCCGAAGGACACCGCTTTTACGGCAGGGACGGCAAAGAGATACTGGGAGAAGATGCCCTCCACGTTCCTTCCAAAGTCGGGAGCGCCGAAGCCGGCGGGCAGGCCCACCACAGCACATTCGATGGAGCCGCCCACCGAATCCTCCCCGTTTTTGGCCTCCAAAATGGCCTCCTGCATCTCCTTGCCCTTCTCATCGTCCAACACGGGAAACGGCTTGTCCCCCAATACTTTCAGCTCCTCTGGGTCCTCCATGGCTTTATCCAGGATGCCGTAGATGGCGCTGATATGAGCCCCCACCCAGATGTCCCGTTGGGTCAGAAGCTGCTTGGCGACAGCCCCCGCCGCCACCAGAGGCGCCGTGAGCCGTCCGGAGAAGTGGCCCCCGCCCCGGTAGTCCAGGCAGCCCTTGGAAGAAATGAACCCGGCGTAATCCCCGTGACTGGGCCGTGGGGTGTAGCGGATGGATTCATAATCTGAGGAGTGCTGGTCAGAGTTCTGAATGACCATGGCAAGAGGGGTGCCGGTGGTCTTGCCCTCAAAAAGGCCGGACAGGACGTGGACCAGGTCGCTTTCCTTCCGGGCGGTGGACAGGGCGCTTTTCCCCGGGGCCCGGCGGTCCAGCTCGGCCTGGACCTTCTCCAGGTCCAGCTCCAGCCCAGCGGGCACGCCCTCCAGGACAACGCCGATAGCCGGGCCGTGGGACTCTCCGAAAATGGTGTATTTCATATTAGCACTCCTTTGTTATGTAAACTCACTTATATAGAACCGATTTCCCCATTTGCAATTTTGAATCCGATATTATGAATTATGTAAACTATTTACAGGGTGATCCAGTACCGCTCCAGGTCCACGTTCATGTCAGGCTCGTGGATGGTGGATTCATAGACCCCGCCGCATTTTAGGATGGTCCGCCGGCTGCCCTCATTGTCCGTCAGGCAGGTAATGAGGACCTTATCAAGGCCCAATTCCTCTTTGCACCAGAGAAGGGCCTGGCGGAGCTGCTCGGTGGCGTAGCCCTTCCGCCGCTCGCTGGGCCGGACAGAATAGCCGATGTGGCCGCCGAACTGCTCCAGATAGTCGTTCAGGTAGTGCCGCACCTGAAGCATGCCCACCAGCTTGTCGTCCGACTCCCGGACGGTGATGAACTGGGTGGCCAGTACCTTGCCCTCGGGGAGAGTGGCAGGGTCGGTATAGAGGGCACTGTCGGCCAGCCACTCTTCCGCCGTGTCAAAACGACGGAGGGAGCCGCAGCCGTCCATGGAGCTGTCGGCAGCCCGGCACTCCGCCTTGTAGTCCATGATCTGGTCGGCGTAGGCCATGGTGGGTAAGATCAATTTTAACTTTTCCATGATGATTTCCTCGTTTCTTTTTTAGGATGGACCGGCCAGGTGTCCGGCCCCTTACGGACGGACTTCTGTGATTTTTCCGCCCAAGTTGACATAATCTTCCCAGAAATTGGGGTAGGACTTGTTGACGCTCTCCGCTCCGGTGAGGGTAACAGGCCTCTCACACCGGGTGGCGGCAATAGCCGCCATCATGGCGATGCGGTGGTCGTTGTAGGCGTCCACCTCCGCCCCGCCGGGGAGGGTAAGCAGGCCCCGGATGGCCAGAAAATCAGGCCCCTCCTCCACCGTTGCGTCAAGTTTACATAATACATCAGACACCGCTGCCAGCCTGTCGCTCTCCTTCATGCGGAGCCGGGCGGCATTCACAAGATAGGTCGTCCCCTCCCGTAGGGCCGCCATCGCCGCCAGGGGGGGCACCAAATCGGGACAGCCGGACACGTCGATGGTCATATCTCCCGGCTCCGATAAGTTTACATAATATTTTTCAATCGCCTTGTCCCCCTGGGAGGAATGGGGGTCCATACCTGTGACCTCCACGGCGTTTCCCAGCGCCTTAGCGGCATACCAGAAGCCCGCCTGGGACCAGTCGGCCTCCACGGCGAGATCCCTGGCTTTATAGGTCTGCCAGCCCGGGACCGCCAAAGTGCGCTCATCCATCCAGTGACCTTTCACTCCGTAAACCTCCAGGGCCCGGAGGGTCATCTCCACATAGTCCCGGGATTCCAAATCTGTAGTTAACATAATTTTTGAATCCCCCTCCAGCAGGGGAAGGGCGTAGAGAAGCCCGGTGACAAACTGGGAGGACACGTTGCCGGGAAGCCGGTACACCCCGGCCTCCAGCCGGCCCTGGACGGTGAGGGTCCCGCCCTTCTGCTCGTAGGATATCCCCTTCTCCTCAAAGAGGTCGAAGTAAGGCCCCTGGGGCCGCTCCATAAGCCGCCCCTGTCCGGTGAAGATCCCCCCACCCCGAACCGCCAGGGCCACGGGAATGAGAAAGCGGAGGGTGGAGCCCGACTCCCCGCAGTCTAAGCGGGGCAGGGCCATGCGGCCCATGGGGGACATGGGGTTTCCCCCCAGCCCCCGAAGGGTCAGCTTCTCCCCCGCCCGCTCATATTCCGCCCCCAACTCGGTAAGGCACCGAAGGGTGGCCTCCATGTCCTGGGAGCGGGAAATATTTTGAATAACACTCTTCCCCTCTGCCAAAGCGGCGGCGATCAAAAGCCGGTGGGCCTGGCTTTTGCTGGGGGGCGGGGTGATGGTCCCCTGTAATTTTGCGGGGGTGATGGTAAGGGTCATGGAAAGACCTCCTTGGGATGGAAATGGAATGGGCAGGCGGGTTTTGCGACCCGCCCCTACTTGTGAAAGGAAAACTGCCAAGCCTCCTCCAACCAGGAGAGAAGCTCCCTGTCCACCTCCTCAGGGGCGTGAACAGGAACGTGATGGGTCCAGCGGCCGGGGTAGGGCTCCACCGCCTGCATGACCCGGGGTGAACTCTCCCGCCGGCCCAGGCCGAAGGACACCAGCAGATAGCTGTCCCCCTTCCGCCGGGGCAGGGAGGTCATGGCGAAGAGATGGCGGTTATAGAAAGAGATCTGGGTCTTGGAGACCTTGACGCTCATATCGGGATACGCCCCGGCGAGGGCCCTCCGCAAGGCGTCATAGATGGGCACCAGACCGGGCCGGGGGTCAAAAAACAGCAGCTCGTCAGCAGTCATGAAATCCCTCCTCAGGAGCCAAGCAGAGGCTCCAGGTCCCGGAGCAGGCCTTCCCGCTCCAGCTTCACGGGCTGGGCCTTGCCCATCTCTTTCAAAAGGATCACGGTGATCTGACTGCCCGTATTTTTCTTATCCAGTCCCACTGCCTGTTCCAGCACTTCCCGGGGGCAGGAGATATGGAGGGGCAAGCCGAAGGCTTGCAGCAAATTTGTGAGCTCTTCCATCCCCTCGCCGCTCTCCGTAACCCCCAGCGCAAGGCCCAGCCGAAGGGCCGCGCACATGCCCGCCGCCACCGCCTGGCCGTGGGTCCACTGTTCGTAATGGCCCGCCAGCTCAAAGGCATGGCCCACCGTGTGGCCGAAATTCAAGATCATCCGGGCCCCGGTGTCCCGCTCGTCAGATTCCACAACGCTCCGTTTGATATCACAGCAGGTATATAAAACGTGTTCAATGTGGGCCATGATCTCCGCCCGGCTGGGGTGGGCGGAAAGGAAGTCGAAAAAGTCCCGGTCGGCAATGCAGCCATACTTGATGACCTCGGCCATGCCGTCGGAAAAAGTCTTGTCGGGGAGCGTATTCAAGGTGTCCGGGTCCATAAGGACCAGCTTGGGCTGCCAGAAGGCCCCAGCCAGGTTCTTGCCGTGGGCAAGGTCAATGGCTACCTTCCCTCCCACGGAGGAGTCCACCTGGGCCAAAAGGGTGGTGGGGATCTGAATGAAGTCCACCCCCCGGAGGACGGTGGCGGCGGCGAAACCCGCCAGGTCTCCCACCACGCCGCCCCCCAGTGCCACCACGGCGTCGGTGCGGGTGAGGCCGAAGTCCATCAGGTTTTCCCAGAGCCAGGCAAGCCGTTCCGCGTTTTTGCTCTTCTCCCCCGCCGGGATCTCGAAAAGAGCCGTTTCAAAGCCCGCCTGTTCCAGACCGGGGATGAGCCGGTGGGCGTAGAGGGGCATAACATTGCTGTCCGTGACCACCGCCAGCCGTTTGGCCTTGGGGCAGACGGTTTTCAGCTCCTCCCCCGCCCGGTCCAGCAGGCCGGAGGCAATGCGGATATCATAGGAACGCTCCCCCAGATCAATGTGAAGGGTCTTCATTCTCTTTCCCCTTTTCTCCCAAAATATTCCGCCCGGAGGATGCTGTACCAGACCTCGTCGCAAATGCCCTGGTTGTTCTTGCCCCACTGGCGGCGAGTGCCCTCATAGGTAAGGCCGCATTTTTTCATCACGCCGCCGGAGTGGGGGTTCTGGGGGTCATGGCAGGCCCCTATCCGCAAAGCGCCCACCTCCTCAAAGAGGAAGCGGATGACCTCGGAAAAGGCCTCGGTCATGACGCCCTTGTGCCAGAAGGCCCGGCTCAGGCAGTAGCCGATGTGACAGCTTGCACTCGATTCCTTCCGCTCCGGCACCGAGATGTTGCCGATGAGCGCCCCCGTCTCCTTCCAGACAATAGCCCAGTTATAATAGGTGGGGTCTTGGTACTGACTGGTCCACTCCTCCAGCAGGGTCCGGGTGACCTCCGGGCCGGAATGGACAGGCCAGGTGAGGAATTTGGTCACCTCGGGGTCGGAGGCCCAGCTTGCATACATGGCGGGGGCGTCGTCAAGGGTGAAGGGCCGCAGGAGAAGCCGCGTTGTTTCCAATGTTTTTGTGCCCAAATCGGTCATGGGAAAAACCTCCTTCTATATATGGGTGAAACAGGGCCTTGTGTTGTACGTTTGCGTACACCCATTTACAAAAAATTTACAATTTTTTGTTATTGGGCCAGAGTCCTGCCGGTGAGCTCCAAAAGGGCCCGGATCTTGGCCATGAGAGCGTCAAACTTCTCCGGGGTCAGGGATTGCTGGCCGTCACATTTGGCGTTCTGGGGGTCGTTGTGGACCTCGATGATGAGCCCGTCGGCCCCCGCCGCCACGGCGGCCAGGGCAAGGGGCTCCACCATCCAGTACATACCGGCTGCGTGGGAGGGGTCCACGATGACGGGCAGGTGGCTCATCCGCTTCACCGCCGGGATGGCGGACACGTCCAAGGTGTTGCGGGTGAAGGTCTCAAACGTACGGACGCCCCGCTCGCAGAGGATCACGTTCTCGTTGCCCTCGCTCATGATGTACTCCGCCGACATGATCCACTCCTCATAGGAGTTGGAGAGGCCCCGCTTCAAAAGCACCGGCTTAGAGAGCTTGCCCACCTCCTTGAGAAGGTCAAAGTTCTGCATGTTCCGGGCGCCGATCTGGATGACGTCCACCTTGTCCTCAAAGAGCTGGCAGTACTTTTCGCTCATAAGCTCGGTGACGATGGGAAGGCCAGTCTCCGCCTTGGCCTCCAGGAGGAGGTCCAGGCCGGGGGTGCCCATACCCTGGAAGGAGTAGGGGCTTGTCCGGGGCTTGAAGGCTCCGCCCCGGAGCATGGCGGCCCCGGAGGCTTTTACGTCCCGGGCCACGGCGGTGATCTGGTCCTTACTCTCCACCGAGCAGGGCCCGGCGATAACGGAGAAGCTGCCTCCGCCGATGGCGGCGGAGCCCACCTTGACCACTGTATCCTCGGGATGGAACTTCCGGTTGGCCCGCTTGTAGGGCTCCGATACCCGCATGACCCGCTCCACCTGCTCGTTGGTGGTGATCTTGTTGAGGTCTACGGCGGTGGTGTCCCCCACAAGGCCCAGGATGGTGCAGTCCACGCCGTTGGTGATCCCCACCTGGAGGCCTTGGCCCTCAAACTCCTTGACCAGTTTTTCAATATCCGCCTGCCGGGCGGTCGGCTTCATAACAACGACCATATTCTTTTCCCCTCTCTACTGCATTTGCATTGGTCTTTTATGGAAGTTTTCTTTTCTTTCTTTTTCAAAAGAAAGAAAAGGGGGCTCACTGATGATGAACATCAATGAGTCCCCCTGATATGCGGGTATATTCCCGGACTGGGCCGGGTCCACTCATTCCGTTCATCCTATTTTCCCGTAGCAAAACCGACCATGCCCATAAATCGGGCATAGGTAACGTGAAAATAGGATGCAGTTGTGAGGCAAATTCGGTTCATGGGAAGCTCCTCACTTTGGAATGGTTGGGCTTATTATAGACCCTTCAGGCGGAAAAGGCAAGAAAAAGTTTTGATGCGTCACGATCTGGAACGGGGGACAAAGCCGTCATCAAAGAGAATGGGGCCGTGCTTTTTCTCCCAGGCCTCAATATGGTTCAGGATGAGCTGCTCGATCTCCTTGTTGGCGGACCGCCCGCTGCGGTCCGCAATATATTTCAGCTTGTCCATGGTCTCGGTGGGGATCCGCAAAGCATACTGCGGCAATTTTGACGCCATAAAACCACTCCTCTGTTGTCTAAGTGACAACACAATAGCACCTAAATCCATTTTTGAAAAGCTATTGACAGCACAGTGATATCACTGTATAATAAGTGATATCACTGTGCTGTCAATTGCAAGGAGGGCTAATTACCATGGACGAACAGCGCAAAAAACAAGCCGAGGAGATCGCTGAGCTGCGGGAATTGCACGGAATGACCTTCAAGGCCATTGCGGAGAGATACCAAATCTCCCCCGGTAAGGTCTCCTACCTCTATCACGACCTCCAGCGCCTCCGGCGGCTCGCGCGGTACCGGGAGCTGCGGGAGGCCCAGAACCAGATCACCGTTTCCTTTTCCCTGACCCTCGGCGAGGCCGTCATTCTCCAGCGGCTCCTGCTTTTCTATCAAAAGCGGGTGTTCGCCGAAAGTGCCCGACGCGGCGACCTGGCCGACGATCCGGATTACAACACGTCAGAAGCCCTGCTCCGTCGGCTTTTCCGCCTGGAACATGAGACCCGTGAGAAAGCCCGGCAAGAAGCATAAAAACGCACCGCAGGGGATCCTGCGGTGCGTTTGTTCATTCTTTTGTTTCTCTGCGCTTCTGGGCTGTCACGCTGCGAGACAGGCAGGTCGCTCGGTTGCTTTCCCTACGACTCGGCCTGGTCTCCGGGCCGCAAAGTGGCCCTGCGCTCGGCCTCGCTCCGGTCCAAGCG
>JAAWPV010000004.1 GCA_022800215.1 Oscillospiraceae bacterium
CTTTCCGTATACGGAAAGAAAACATGTTAAAGAAAGAAGGAAGCGGATATGAAGAAAAAAGTTTTGTCCCTTATGCTGGTCATGGTGCTGGCCCTGTGCCTGTTCCCGGTGTCCGCACTGGCGGCGGACTATACCGAGGTGGTCCCCTGCCAGTATGACCAGGTGATGGACTTCTCCGAGGGCCTTGCCGCGGTGTGTGTGAACGGCAAATGGGGCTTCATTGATAAGACCGGCAAGGTGGTCATTCCCTGCATCTATGACGGTGTAAAGAGTTTCTCCGAGGGTCTTGCGGCAGTGAGCGTCGGTATTGGAGGAAACGGCAAATGGGGCTATATCGACCGGGAGGGCAAGGAGGTCATTCCCTTCACATATAACGAAGCGTCCAGCTTCTCCGAGGGCCTTGCGGCGGTTGGCAAAGAAAACGGCAGAGGCAAAGACTTTTTCGGCTATTATTTCTGCATTCAGGGCTACATCAATAAGACGGGTGAGGTGGTCATCCCCCTCCAATATGAGACGGCGGGCCCCTTCATCGATGGCCTTGCAGTGGTGAGTACCGGCAACCGGAAAGGCGGGGTGGACTGGTACTTTGGTGTGATCGACAAGACGGCGAAAGAGATCGTGCCCTGCAAATATGAGTATATCGACAGCTTCTCCGAGGGCTTTGCGGTGGTACGGAACACCGACTACCTGGAGGGTTACATCGACAAGACGGGCAAGGAGGTCATTCCCTGCCAATATGAGGCGGCAGCGGCTTTCTCCGAGGGCCTTGGGTCGGTCTTTGTGGGAGATTTTCCCGGCGGAAGAGTTGGCTTTGTGGATAAGACGGGCCAAATGGTCATCCCCGCCAAGTACGGTGACGGAAGCAGTACGGCAACCTTCACCTTCTCCGAGGGGCTTGCGGGGGTGATGGGGGAAGGCCAATATTATACGCAGGGGTATATCGACAAGACCGGTCAGGTGGTCATCCCCTTCGAGTACAGGGAAGTGCGTCCCTTCTCCGAAGGCGTTGCCCCGGTAGCCATTGGTGCCGCAAGAGTCGGCAGCAAATGGGGCTACATTGACAAGACGGGTACCCTGGTCATCCCCGCCAAGTATGACGATGCCAGGAGCTTCTCCGAGGGCATGGCGGCAGTGGCCGTTGGGACCAATTCACGGGACTACAAATGGGGCTTTGTCTGCCTTGGTGATGCCCCCGTGTACGAGGCTGGGCAGTCTCAGGCTACCGTGGCGCCCGAGAGCGACTTCGTCATCGAAAACGGCGTGTTGACCAAATATGTAGGCCCCGGCGGCAACATTGTGATCCCCTCCGGCGCGACCAGCATTGGGAAGGAAGCCTTCCTCCAGTGCGGAGACCTGACCGGGGTGACCATTCCCAGCAGTGTCACCAGCATTGGAGACGGAGCCTTCAAGTGGTGCTGGAACCTGGCCAGCTTGACCATTCCCGACAGCGTGACCTCCATTGGGAAGGAGGCTTTCAGCGGGTGCAGCAGCCTGACCAGCGTGGTCATTCCCAGCCGTGTGACCAGCGTTGGAAACGAGGCGTTTGCCTACTGTACGAGCCTGGCCAGTGTGACCATTCCCAATGCGATTACCAGCCTTGGGCGGAGTGCGTTCGAGGGCTGCCAGGATCTGAAGAGCGTGACCATTCCAGGCAGTTTGGCAACCATTGACGGTAAGGCATTCTACAAGTGTACCGGTCTGACCAACGTGACGATCCAGTCCGGTGTGACCAGCATTGTCAGTGAGGCCTTCCGCGAGTGCGGGAGCCTGACGAGTGTGACCATCCCGGGCAGTGTGACCAGCATTGGGACAAGTGCCTTCTACGGCTGCACGAGCCTGACGAGTGTGACCATCCCGGGCAGTGTGACCAGCATTGGGACAAGTGCCTTCTACGGCTGCACGAGCCTGACCAGCTTGACCATCCCTGACAGCCTGACCAGCATGGGAGCAAGTGCGTTCTACGGCTGTAAGGGCCTGACCAGCGTGACCTTTGGCAGCAGCATGACCACCACAGGAAGGGACATCTTCTCCGGCTGCAGCGGCCTGACCAGCGTGGTCATCCCCTCCACCATCACCGCCATTGACAGTTCGGCCTTCAACTGGTGCCAGGGTATGACCAGCATAACCATTCCCAGCAGCGTCACCAGCATTGGAGATTTTGCGTTCAACTCCTGCGACAGGCTGAAGGACATTTACTACGGCGGCACCGAAGCCCAGTGGCAGGCCATTCAAATTGGTGACTTTAACTTGTCTCTTAACTACTGCACCGTCCACTATAATAGCCCCATGCCCGCGCCCGCCGTGCCGGAGAAGCCCACTGCCTACACCTCCACCCAGACCGTGCTGGTGGACGGGGAGAAGGTGGAGTTCCAGTGCTACGCCCTCAAGGACGCAAACGGCAACGACACCAACTACATCAAGCTCCGGGACATCGCGTCCATCCTGAACGGAACCGCCGTTCAGTTTGAGGTGGGCTGGAACGGCGCGGTGAACATCGAGACCGGAAAGGCGTACACTCCCAACGGGAGCGAAATGTCCACCCCCTTCAGCGGCAACCGGATTTATGAAAATGCCGCCTCCGCCACCAACATCAACGGTGTGCCGGCGAACTTGGAAGCCATCGTGCTGAAGGACGACGGCGGCAACGGCTACACCTACTACAAACTCCGGGACCTGGGCACCGAGCTGGGCTTCCAGGTAGACTGGAGCGCCGAAAAGGGCATCTTTATCGAAACAAAGTAAACATGCAAAAAGCCCCGCCGGGAGAGAACTCCCGGCGGGATTTTGTATGCAGTGACTGTCTCAGCCCCAACCCAGGTTCTGGGCGGGACAGCCCGGACCCGGGCAGGGGAGGGTAGCGGTGTCCTGACCGACCACGCCGCTGCCCATACCGTAGCTCATATCAACCCCGGGGGCAAAGCCGGGAGCCATACCGGTCTGCCCGCCGGATGTACCCTGGCCGAAGAGGGGATTGTTCATCTGCCAGGGCCGGTGGCCGGGCAGGTAGAAGGTGACGAACTTGATGGAGAAGATGTCACAGGTGACAAAGGTCTGGCTCAGCTCCTGGTAGAGAGTCACCACGCTGGTGCCCACAGCGTAGAGGATGCCCGATTTGGTGACGGCGTTCTGGGTGCCCACCAGGAACTCGATGACCACATACTGGCCCAGGTTATCGGCCAGGAATTGCTGCATGGAGCCCTCCATAGCCGGGGTGTTGAAGTCCTGCTGGGGCGGGGTGGTGATGGAACCGTTCTGTCCGGCGGCCGCGAGGGCGGCGCTGAGGGCCGGGTTCTGGGTGGAGTCGGGATATATTCTTGCCATAGGATAAGCCTCCAATTTAGGTGTCCGCATAGGCGGCGGTGGGATTGTAGAAGCAGTGGTCACCGATGCGGATGGCAAAGGTGCCCACGGCGGATGGGAAATTGGGCCGGCACTCGGGACTGTAGGGGTTGAAAAACCAGAGGGCAAAACCCAGGTTGGTGAGGCGGTGTCCCGCCATGGCCCACTCGGCGATGTCCCAGTGGATCTGGTCCAGGCTCATGTTGTAAATGTTCTGGGCGTTGTAGCTGCCCCCTACGGTCTCCATGGCACAGACGAACTGCCTGGGTTGAAAAACCACCTGGCGGACGGTCTTGTACTTGGAGTACTCGCCGTATGTAATGTTCACACGGTTCATGACCACACTGGCCACTGCCTTCATGCCGTTTTCCCCTTCGCCCCCGGCCTCGCACTTGATGACCCGGGCCAGGCACTCCAGGTCGGAATATGCCATTGTCTCACTCCTTCCTTACGCGGGCAGCTCCTCATCTGGGAGAACCTCGTCCTCGCCCTGCTGTGCGGCGTTTAAAGCCCAAAACCGCAGAATAGCGGCGGCCAGGACAAACAGGGAGGCCCACAGGTTCACCTGGGAAAGGCGGATGCTTTCCCGGCTTCCTGTCCGGCAGGCGTCGCTTTGGCCTCTGAGCGCCAAGGTGAAGAAATACCCCAGGGCCCCGATGGCGATGGCTCCCGATGCGCGTTGGAAGGGAAAGGGGGCCTCCAGACAATCTGTGTTTCCGCCCTCCCTGGCGGTGCAGAGGGATTCCCGCTGCAGCAGCACGGACTTGAGGGAGAGAAGAATGCCCAGGACCAACAGGACCAGGAACATGATGGAGGTGTTGACCGTCTCCAGCGCAGAGTCATATAAGGTCTCGTCGGCCATTTCTGCTCCCACCTTCCTGCCCGCTTCAAGTCATTCTACGCGGCTTGGGGGGAAAAGGTGTTTCCGCCGATTCGCCCTTGTGCCCAGCGGGGAAAAATGATATAATATTTCATTCCACAGAAAAAGAGAGAAGGAGGGGAACGTCATGTCCATGCACCAGGGTCACCGCCAGCGGATGAAGGAAGAGTTTCTGGCCCGGCCCGACTCCTTCCCTGACCATAAGCTTCTGGAGCTGCTGCTTTTCTACGCCAATCCCCGTTCGGACACCAACCCCACCGCCCATGCGCTCATAGAGCAGTTTGGCTCTCTGGCCGGGGTGCTGGACGCCGCCCCCGAGGAGCTCCGGAAAGTCCTGGGCATGGGGGACCACGCCGTCGTTCTGCTGAAAACGATGAAGGAGCTTTCCCGCCGCTACCTGACGGCCCGCACCGGGATGGACGATATTCTGCAAAATACGGACGATGTGTTTTACCTGCTTCGGCCCCACTTTTTCGGCGCCCGGTCGGAGCGGGTCTGTGTGGTCTGTCTGGATGGCAAGGGCAAAAATCTCGGGGTACGGAAGATCAGCGAAGGCAGCGTCAATGCCGCCGAGGTCACCACCCGAAAAGTGATGGAGGCCGCCATGGCCCTCAATGCCGAAAAGGTCATTCTGGCACACAATCACCCCTCCGGCCTGGCCCTTCCTTCACCGGAGGACAAGGCGACCACCATCCACCTGGCCAGAGTCCTTGCCAGCGTTGGCATCACCCTTGCGGACCATGTCATCTTCACCGATGACGACATGGTCTCCATGAAGGACAGCGGCATCCCGCTCATATAAAAATTTGAAAATATTTTCTTAGTTGCATTGACATAGAACATTTGTTCTGATAAAATATATGGGAGAGTAAAAGGAGGAGATGTGCCCATGCCGGAATTCAAGGTAGTCAGTCCCTTTGAGCCCTCGGGTGACCAGCCTCGGGCCATCGAGGCCCTGGCGGCGGGGGTGGAGAACGGCCTTACTGAGCAGACTCTTCTGGGCGTCACCGGCTCGGGCAAGACCTTTACCATGGCAAAGGTCATCGAGAAGGTCCAGCGGCCCACCCTGGTGCTGGCCCACAACAAGACCCTGGCCGCCCAGCTCTGCGCCGAATTTAAGGAGTTTTTCCCCAACAACGCCGTGGAGTACTTCGTCTCCTACTACGACTACTACCAGCCCGAGGCTTACATCCCCCATACGGATACCTTCATTGAGAAGGACTCGGCAGTGAACGATGAGATCGACCGGCTCCGCCTCTCCGCCACCGCCTCCCTCATCGAGCGCCGGGACGTGATCGTGGTGTCCTCCGTTAGCTGTATTTACGGCCTGGGCGAGCCTGACGACTACGCCCATATGATGATCACTGTCCGGGTGGGGGAGGAGTTCAAACGGGAGGAGTTCATGCGCCGGCTCATCGAGGACCGGTATGAGCGCAACGACATCGCCTGGGAGCGGAATATGTTCCGGGTCCGGGGGGACACCATCGAGGTCTGGCCCGCCTACTGGCGGGACACCGCCATCCGGGTGGAGTTCTTCGGGGACGAGGTGGACCGCATTTCGGAGATCAACGTGGTTTCCGGGGCGGTGATCCGCCGCTTAGAGCACATCCCCATCTACCCCGCCAGCCACTATATCACCCCCCGGGAGAAGATGGCCGCCGCCATCCAGGAGATCTACAGGGAGCTGGAGGAGCGGGTGGCCTTCTTCGAGCAGAATGAGATGCTGGTGGAAGCCCAGCGCATCAAGCAGCGGACCATGTACGACATCGAGATGCTCCAGGAGCTGGGCTTCTGTTCAGGCATTGAAAACTATTCCCGGGTCATCGCCGGTCGGCCCGTGGGCTCCGCCCCCATGACGCTGCTGGACTATTTTCCCGATGATTTCCTCATGTTCATTGACGAAAGCCATATCTCTCTGCCACAGGTCCATGCCATGTACAACGGAGACCACGCCCGAAAGACCACCCTCATCGACTACGGCTTCCGCCTGCCCTGCGCTTTTGACAACCGCCCCTTGAAGTTCGAGGAGTTCGAGGAGCGGCTCAACCAGGTCATCTACGTCTCCGCCACCCCCGGCCAGTACGAGCGGGAGCGGTCTGGCCAGATAGTGGAGCAGCTCATCCGGCCCACGGGCCTTCTGGACCCCAAGGTGGAGGTCCGCCCGGTGGAGGGCCAGATCGACGACCTCATCGGGGAGATTAACGCCCGTACCGCCAAGGGGGAGCGGGTGCTTGTCACCACTCTTACCAAGAAGATGGCCGAGGACCTCACCGCCTACCTCAAAAATGTGGGCATCAAGGTCCAGTATATGCACCACGATGTGGATACCATGGAGCGGCAGGAGATCATTCGGGACCTGCGCCTGGGCACCTATGACGTGCTCATCGGCATCAACCTCCTCCGGGAGGGTCTGGACCTTCCCGAGGTGAGCTTGGTGGCCATTCTGGATGCGGATAAAGAGGGCTTCCTCCGGGGGGAGACCAGCCTCATCCAGACCATCGGCCGGGCGGCCCGGAACGCCGATGGCCTTGTCATCATGTACGCCGACACCATCACCCGGTCCATGCGAGCCGCTCTGGACGAGACGGAGCGCCGCCGCCAGATCCAGGATGAATTCAACAAGGCCCACGGCATCGTGCCAAAGACCATCATCAAGTCCATCCGTGACGTGGTCAACCTCTCGGACGCCGAGGAGGAGGCCGACCGGACCCTCCGCCAGAAGCACAAGATGACCCGCTCCGAGCTGGACAAGGCCATCGAGAAGTTGGAGAAGGAGATGAAGGAGGCCTCCAAGCGGCTGGAGTTCGAGTACGCCGCCGTCCTCCGTGACCGCATCATAGAACTGCGGGGCAAGTAACGTCAAACCAACAAAGAGAGATGACCCTTATGACCCCTCGATCGCAAGAACTACTGGACCGCTGGCAGGTCCGCAAGACCCCCAGGCAGAAGGAGGCCTTCTATCTCTGGCTCTGCGGGGTTTTGCAGCAGGCAGGCTATACCCCCCAGGTGGAGCAGGGCCGCGGGAACTGCCGGAACATCCTGGCCGGCGACCCGGAGAAGGCCAAACTCCTTCTTACCGCCCACTACGATACCCAGCCCGTCCTGCCCTTTCCCAACTTCATCACCCCCCGGAACCTGCTTTTTTATATTCTCTACCAGCTTCTTCTGGTCCTGCCCCTCTTCCTGGGGGCCTTCGTCATCAGCTTCACGGCGGCGGTGCTGGAGGCGCCCATCCAGGTGTCGATAGCCCTCAGCTATGCCCTCTGCATCTTCTTTGTCTGGTGGCTCTTCTTCGGCAAGGCCAATAAGCACACTGCCAATGACAATACCAGCGGGGTCATCACTCTGCTGGAAACGGCGCTGTCCCTTCCTGAGACGGACCGGAGCAAGATCTGTTTCGTCTTTTTTGACAACGAGGAGAAGGGGATGCTGGGCTCCGCCGCCTTTGCCAAAAAGCACAGGCAGGCCCAGAAAGATGCCCTGGTCCTCAATTTCGACTGTGTCTCCGACGGAGACTACATCCAGTTTTTCCCCTCCAAGGCTTTGAAAAAAGAGGAAATCACCCTTGAAAGGCTGGAAAAAGCCGTTCAAAGCCGGGGAGAAAAGCAGGTGGAGGTGGTTCGCTCTTTCGGCTTCTACCCCTCGGACAACGCCCGGTTCCGCCGCGCCTGCGGCGTGTGCGCCCTCAAGAAGGGCAAGGCGGTGGGCTACTATATGGACCGTATCCATACCAATAAGGACGTTATCTTCGAGGAGGAAAACATTACCCTCCTCCGGAACGGGATCTTGAACCTGATACACACAATGAAAGGTGAGGAATGAACATGAAATACGTAGAACTCGGCAAGACCGGCCTCAAGTGCGCCGCCGTCTCCTTCGGCGGCATCCCCATCCAGCGGAGCGACGCCGCCAACACCCTGGCGGTGGTAGACGCCCTGGAAAAGCACGGCATGAACTACATCGACACCGCCCGGGGCTACACCGTCTCAGAGGAGTATTTGGGCGCCGCCCTCAAGGGCCGCCGGGACAAGTTTATCCTGGCCACCAAGTCCATGGTCCGGGACTACGAGGGCATGAAGAAGGAGGTGGAGACCAGCCTCCATAACCTCCAGACCGACTACATCGACGTTTACCAGCTCCACAACCTGCCCCTGGGTGCCTTCGACCAGGTTTTCGGCCCTGAGGGGGCCTACCGGGCGCTGGCGGAAGCCAAAGAGGCGGGCAAGATCGGCCATATCGGCGCTACCTTCCACTCCCTGGACGCCCTTAAAAAGGTGGTGGAGGAGTATAGCGACAAGATCGAGACCGTTATGTTCCCCTTCAACATCGTGGAAAGCCAGGGCACCGAGACCCTGAAGCTGGCCCGGGAGAAGGGCATGGGCACCATCTGCATGAAGCCTATGGCGGGGGGCAATCTGACCGACTGGACCCTGGCTCTTCGGTTCATTGACGCTGCCGGAGTCATGGACATCTCCATCCCCGGCATGGGCAGCGTGGAGGAGGTGGAGCGCAACGCCGCCGCGGCGGAGACCCTGTCGCCTCTGACGGAGGAGGAACTTGCCAAATGCGAGGCCATCCGCAAGGAGCTGGGCACCACCTTCTGCCGCCGGTGCGGCTACTGCGCCCCCTGCACCGTGGGCATCAACATCCCCTCGGCCTTCCTTTTCAACAACTACCTTCAGCATTATGAGGGCCTGGCCGACTGGGCCCGGGGCCGCTACGCCGCCATGGACCATAAGGCGGATGAGTGCATCCAGTGCGGCCTCTGCGAGAGCCGCTGTCCCTACGAGCTTCCCATCCGGGACATGCTCAAGGAAGTCGCCAAGGCCTTTGAAAGGTAAGACATACCTGTAAAAAGGAGGGACCACCATGAAATGGAAGGAGCTGGGCCGCTTTCGCCAGGTGCTTCTTATTCTGCTGGCGGTGATGGGCGTAGGCTTTCTGCTGGCCTACATCCTTGTGACGATGAAGCCGGGCATTGAATACCGAAACGGATTTTTGGTCCAGTCGGCGGAGGGGGACAATACCCTCTATACCGGTAAGGTCCAGATGAAAGATACCGTCTTCACCGTCACGGCGGGGGGCGAAGTGACTCTCCGGGTGGGGGAGAATACCTTCGGTCCCTACACCGTGGAGAAGGACCCCACCGTCTCCTTTCGGGTCCCGCCTCAAAACAGCAGGGGCATTGTGATCTATGAGGGGGATACCCAGATCTTCCGGGGAGCCTACGGCACCTTTCAGGGCATCAGCTTTTTTGAGGAGGAGCCGGATAAAGCCTGGAGCCGTTATTCCCCCATCTATTTCAGAGGGGATTCCTCCTATGGGACCCCGGGCTGGGACCCGCCCTTTGAGCTCATCGTCCCCATGGCCCTGGGCACCCTCACGGTGACCCACCGGGGAAATTGGGAATTTTACTGGCTGGGCCTGGTCTTTTCCGCCGTGGCGGCTCTGCTTATGATCTACGCGGAGCGCCTGTTCCGTTTCAACCTCCGCTTCCAGATCAAGAATGCGGACCAGGCGGAGCCATCGGACTGGGAGCTGATGGGCCGCTATTTCGGCTGGGCGGTTATGACCCTGTTTGCCTTCGGCATCTATGCCGCAGGGCTGGCATAAAAATCAAAGGAAAAGGGAGAATGCGCCATGACAGACTTAAACTGGCTGGACCAATACCTTCTTTCCCTCTCCGGGGCGGAGCACGATTTCAAGGTGGAGTGGGGCTGGGACCGGTACATGGTCCGGGGCAAGCTCTTCGCCGCCATTTGTAGGCCCACAGGCATGAAGGATGAGCGGTACAACGGCCACACCCTGGTGAATCTGAAATGCGACCCCCGCCGCTCTGAGCTGCTTCGGGCGGAATTTCCTCACATTCTCCCCGGCTTCTACTGCGATAAAAAGGCCTGGAACGCCGTCCTGCTGGACGGGGAAGTGCCCGACGATCTTGTGCAGGAGCTCTGCGGCGACTCCTACCGCCTCATCGTGGAAAAGCTGCCCAAATATGTCCAGAAGGAGCTGGCGGGGGAGGGATGAACCTTGTTGACAAGCGCACTGGAGAATGTGCTGTTTGTTTCTGCTCTCATGCTGGGGCCTCTCACCCTTTTTTGCTTTTTGTGGGACTGGTTTGGCAAGGCAGTACATTACAGGCGCTGCAGGGTCGGCTCATGGATGTCCAAAACGGGCTGGAGGAGGCGGAAGCCCAACGCCAAACCCTTCAAATGGAAGTAAACAGGCTTTTGAGTGAACAGGCCGACCTTCAGGAAAAATATGAGCAGGCCGCCGCGCCAAAACTGCCGGATAATCCCATTGACGCGTTTTATCGGCCTTTGCTGGACCATTCCGCCACCGCCGCTTTGGGCTATCTTTACAGCAAATATGGAGAAGCCTGGCAGGCGGAGCTGTATGCGCGGGCCGACCAGCTCCAAGCGAAGTTGGTTTATCAGGAGGATAAAAATGTCTTGGAGGAATATCTGGCGGCGGTGGAGGATGAAGCCGCCGCGGTCAACGAGCTGGCGTGGCTTTTCGAGGCGCGGAAGGATCTTCCGCCGGGCGATTCAGAGCGTTACGCTTATAGCGGAACGGGGATGAGCGCCCGCGTGGAAAACCGGACGGCGAGGGTATATCGGGACGCCGTATACCATGCTTTTCCCGAGCAGGGTTCTTATGTATTTGATGAAGAGGTGGCTCGGACCGAATTGATGAAGGCGTCGGGCATTGCAGATTGGATCATTTGGCCCTAAAAAGTTTTCAAATTCCTCTTGACATTAAAAATTCATTCCATTATGCTGTGATTTGGACGAAAACCGAAACAAACACGAAGGAGATTTTCCCATGCAGGATACCATCGTAGTGAAGGGCGCCCGCGCCAACAATCTGAAAAATGTGGACGTTGCCATCCCCCGGGACAAGCTGGTGGTCCTCACCGGCGTTTCGGGCTCGGGGAAGTCCTCCCTGGCCTTCGACACCATCTATGCCGAGGGCCAGCGGCGGTATGTGGAGAGCCTTTCCTCCTACGCCCGGATGTTCCTGGGCCAGATGGAAAAGCCCGACGTGGACTCCATCGACGGTCTTTCCCCCGCCATCTCCATCGACCAGAAGACCACCTCCAAGAACCCCCGGTCCACTGTGGGTACGGTGACGGAAATTTACGACTATCTGCGCCTTCTCTGGGCCCGGGTGGGTACCCCTCACTGTCCCGTCTGCGGCAAGGAGATCCAGCAGCAGACCATCGACCAGATCATCGACCAGGTCATGAAGCTGCCCGAGGCCACCCGTATCCAGATCATGGCCCCCGTCATCCGGGGCAAGAAGGGGGAACACGCCAAGATCTTCGAGGACGCCCGGAAGTCGGGCTATGTCCGGGCCCGGGTGGACGGGAACCTCTACGACCTTTCCGAGGATATCTCCCTCAATAAGAACCAGAAGCACAACATCGAGATCGTGGTGGACCGTCTGGTCATCCGGGAGGATATCACCCAGCGGCTCACCGACAGTGTGGAGGTGGCCTCCGGCTTGGCCGGCGGCCTTGTCATCATCAACATCGTGGGGGAGGACCGGGACATCTCCTTCTCCCAGAACTATGCCTGCGAGGACTGCGGCATCTCCATCGAGGAGCTGACCCCCCGGATGTTCTCCTTCAACAACCCCTTCGGCGCCTGCCCCACCTGTACCGGCCTGGGGGTCCAGCTGAAGGTGGACCCGGAGCTCATCCTCCCCAACAAGGAGCTGTCCATCCTGGACGGGGCCATCGTGGCCTCGGGCTGGAACAACATCAAGGGGGATTCCATCTCCCGGATGTACTTCGAGGCCCTGGCGAAAAAATACAAGTTCAAGCTCACCACCCCGGTGAAGAACCTGCCGGCGGAGGTCATTGATGTGATCCTCTACGGCACCCGTGGGGAGAAGCTGAAGCTGACCTATGACCGGGCCAACGGCCAGGGCACTCTGATGCAGCCCTTCGAGGGCATCTGCAACAACCTGGAGCGCCGCTACCGGGAGACCCAGTCCGAGGGGATGCGCCGGGAGCTGGAGGAGTGCATGAGCGAAAAGCCCTGCCCCGACTGCGGCGGCAAGCGGCTCCGCCGGGAGTCCCTGGCGGTGACCGTGGGGGATATGGACATCGACACATACTGCCATAAGGCGGTGACCGAGGCGCTGGATTTCATGGAGAAGCTGGTCCTTTCCGAGCAGAAAACCATGATCGCCGGCCAGATCGTCAAGGAGATCAAGACCCGGCTCAACTTCCTCAACTCGGTGGGATTGGAGTACCTGACCCTCTCCCGGGCCGCCGCCACCCTCTCCGGCGGTGAGAGCCAGAGAATCAGGCTGGCCACCCAGATCGGCTCCTCCCTCATGGGGGTGCTCTACATCCTGGATGAGCCCTCCATCGGCCTCCATCAGCGGGACAACGACAAGCTGCTGGAGACCCTGAAGCACCTCCGGGACCTGGGCAACACTCTTCTGGTGGTGGAGCACGACGAGGACACCATGCGCGCCGCCGACCACATCATCGACGTGGGCCCCGGGGCCGGCGTCCACGGGGGCCGCATCATCGCCCAGGGCACCGTGGAGGACATTATGGAAAGCCCCGAGTCCCTGACGGGGGCCTACCTCTCCGGCACCCTGAAGATCCCCGTGCCCCGGGAGCGCCGGAAGGGCAGCGGCAAGTGCCTCACCGTCCGGGGGGCGGCGGAAAACAACCTCCGGGGGGTGGACGTGTCCATCCCTCTGGGCACCTTCACCTGCGTCACCGGGGTCAGCGGCTCGGGCAAGTCCTCTCTGGTGAACGAAATTTTGTATAAGCGGCTGGCCGCCGACCTGAACCGGGCCAAGACCCGGCCCGGCAAGCATAAGGCCATGGAGGGGGAAGAGTACCTGGACAAGGTCATCGCCATCGACCAGTCCCCCATCGGCAGGACCCCCCGGTCAAACCCGGCCACCTACACCAACCTCTTCAACGACATCCGGGAGCTCTTCGCCTCCACCAACGACGCCAAGGCCCGGGGCTACAACGCCGGGCGGTTCTCCTTCAACGTCCGGGGGGGCCGGTGTGAGGCCTGCCAGGGCGATGGCCTTCTGAAGATTGAGATGCACTTCCTCCCCGACATCTATGTCCCCTGTGAGGTCTGTAAGGGCAAGCGCTATAACCGGGAGACCCTGGAGGTCCGCTACAAGGGCAAGAACATCTACGAGGTGCTGGAGATGACGGTGGACGAGGCCCTGCCTTTCTTCGAGAACCTGCCGAAAATCTACAACAAACTGCTGACCCTCTCCCAGGTGGGCCTTAGCTATATCAAGCTGGGCCAGCCCTCCACCGAGCTCTCCGGCGGCGAGGCCCAGCGGGTGAAGCTGGCCACCGAGCTTGCCAAGATGTCCACGGGCAAGACCATCTATATCCTGGACGAGCCCACCACCGGCCTTCACAGCTACGACGTCCACAAGCTCATCGACGTGCTGCAGAAGCTGGTGGAGAAGGGCAACACCGTGGTGGTCATCGAGCACAACCTGGACGTCATCAAGACCGCCGACCACATCATCGACCTTGGCCCCGAGGGGGGCGACAAGGGCGGTACCATCGTCTGCACCGGCACTCCCGAGGAAGTGGCGGCCTGTCCAGGAAGTTATACGGGCCGGTATCTGAAAAAGATGCTGTAAACGGAGAGGACGAATATGAAAAAGTGGCTGGACGAAGAGTATGAATTTGAGGTCGAGGTCATCGGCTTTCTCCGGGGGGACCGGACGGAGCACTACTGCCGGAACGGGGAGGAGATTGGGGATAGATATACCTGTACCTACGGCTGCCCGGTGAACGCCCAGGGCTGCGGCATCTGCTCCAAGGTGATGATGACCCTATTTCCCATCATGGAGGCGGTCCGCAGCGGAGGAGACCTGGAGAACATCGGCGGGGACGGGAGATACAGCAAGGTGGTGGTATGCCCCGACGGCTGCGTCATGTTCCGCCTGACGGCGAAGCCCCTGGGGAATCCGAACCCCTTCAGGGGGAAAGCTTTTGGCTGATCCATCGGCGGGGACCGGTGGAGAGATATCAGCATAATGGAACTCTTTAGAAGGAGGCTCCTCCGATGGGTACTTGGGGTACGGGCTTTTACAGCGACGATGAAACGTTGGATGTCAAAGACACTACCGGGATGAGGAGTGGGGCTATCTCTTTTGGCTCACCATTGCGCTCCTTCAGTGGGAATACGGTCATTTGCCCCAGGAGCGCCGGGAGAAGGCTCTGGCGATTCTCGCCTCCGGTGTAGACGAAGCCCGGTGGGCCGAGGTCAGGCCCAGGGACCGGGAAAAGCGCCGGGAGGTCATGGCGAAACTGGAGGCCAAGTTCCGCTCGGAACCGGAGAAGGTGAAGAAGCTGCGGCCCTATACCCACAAACGTCTGCCCTGGAAGGTGGGGGATGTGATCTCCCTGCGGATGGGGCGGATGTGTGAGCCATGGTGTGGCTCCACCTTTTGCTGGCCTTTTGACGATCTGTATACGGCGGTGTTGATCGTGGATATCTGGGAGGAGGACGCGGGGGACATCTGCGATATTCCCGTGGTGGCGGTCTATGACTGGGTGGGGGCGGAAGAGGCTGCCATGGAGGACCTGGCGGTGACGCCCTTTCTCCGGGGGGACGACTGGTTTCGGGGAACGGAGGAGCTGGAAAGAAAAAAGCAGGAGGAGTGGGAGATATTCCGGAAACGGTATTCCGACCCCATCCAAAAGGAAAGACTGTGGTCCGCCATCTTTGAGGGGGAGGGTCCCCCCTTACCTGCGTTGCAGGGAAAAAGATTCATAAATTCTTTATCCTCCTCTGCGGGAAACTGTGGTATGATAGAAAAAACGAAAGAAAGGAGGGGGTGACCCCTTGGAGCTTTTGACCTGGCTGGAGACCACCATGGGAGGAGAATTTATCTTCACCTTCCTGGTGTCCATGATCCCCATTGTGGAGCTGCGGGGGGGCATCCCCTTCGGGGTGGCCCTGGGGCTTCCTTACCCGGTGGCTTTCACTGCCGCCGTCATCGGAAATGTACTGCCCGCCCCCTTCATCATCGTCTATATCCGCCGTATTTTCCAGTGGATGCGTCAGCGGCTGCCCCGGCTGGATGGGATCGTGGACAAGCTGGAGCGGAAAGCCCATCTGAAGGGCAATAAGGTGAATAAGTATAAGTATCTGGGCCTCATGCTCTTTGTGGGCATCCCCCTGCCGGGCACCGGGGTATGGACCGGGGCTCTGGCGGCTGCCTTTTTGGACATGCCCCTTCGGAAAGCCATGCCCTCCATCATTCTGGGGGTCATTCTGGCGGGATGCATTATGACCGGCCTCACCGCCGTTGGGGTCAACGTCTTTTCCGCGGTAACGGCTTGAGAGAATGAAAGTTTTGTTCCGGTATGGGCCGAAGACTGGATAAATAGGAGGAGCTTAGCATGTATCTTTACTTAGTGCGCCACGGAGAGTCGGAGGGCAATACCTCCGGCGTGTTCCACGGTCAGAAGGACTTTCCTCTCACTGACAAGGGCCGGGAGCAGGCCCGGGAGTCTGGGCGGAAGCTAAAGGAAAAGCATTTCACCCGCTGCTGTGCCAGCGATTTGAAGCGGGCCTGGGAGACCGCACAGCTTTGTTTGGAGGGCCGGGACATTGAGCCGGAGGCCTGTCCCGATCTGCGGGAGCATGATGTGGGATCTCTTCTGGAGGGGACGCCCTGGCCCCAACTGCGGGAGAGTGACCCGGAGCTGGCCCAGGGCTACATCCATGACTGGTTCCATACTTATGTGCCCGGCGGGGAGTCCCCGGAGGCCATGATCGAGCGGGTCAGCCGGTGCGTTGACGTCATCATCGAGCGGGGAGAAGACACGCTGATCGCTGCCCACAATGTGTGTCTCAATGTGATTTTGCATCATCTGGGGCTCAGGGAGGAGGCTATAGCCATCCAGGGCAGGACGGCATCTTTCTTTGAGCAGGGCTGTTATACCGCCATCGAGATCGCGGATGGCAAGGCCAAGCTGTTGGGCTTTAACCTGTAAAAAATTCTCATCCAGAGGTGATCCTATGCACATTCCAAGCGGCGATACTGCCTTGCTGGAGGTGGCCCGGTTTGACGAAGCTCTGGTGGAGGCGCAGGAACCGTCTTCCGATTATGATGTATCCAAATGGCTGTATGTACCCAACCATTATGGAGAGTATCGTTATATCCTGGGCACTCGGGGGAAAAAGCCTCTGATCTGCGTGGGGGTGAACCCGTCCACCGCTGCCCCCGGCGATCTGGACAACACCTTGAAATCGGTGGAGCGGGTGGCGCTTCACAATGGGTACGACAGCTTTATCATGTTCAACGTCTATGCCCAGCGGGCCACCCGGCCCGAGGACATGGAGCGCTCCTGCAATGCGGCGCTCCATGCGGAGAACATGCGGGCCTTTGACTACGCCCTTTCTCTGGACAGGGAGGGAAGCCCCGCGGTTTGGGCGGCCTGGGGTGCGGTCATTGAAAAACGGGATTATCTGCCCTGGTGCGTCCGGGAGATGATTGAGGTGGGGGAAAAGCGGAACGCCCGGTGGTTCTCGGCGGGAAAACGGACCAAACAGGGACACCCCCACCACCCGCTGTACCTGAGAAAGGACAGTCCGCTGGACCCCTTCGATGTGGAAGACTACTTGGATAACCTGGGCTAAGCGGGACGAAAAGATAACATATAACACGATTTAAGGCGGGCCGGAAGGCCCGCCTTGCGGAGCGATAGGGAGGTGGAGCCGTTGGAAGAGAATATGTCCAATCTGTTGGAGGGCACGGTGGACTCGGTGGTCTACCAGAATGAGGAGAACGGCTACACCGTCCTCCGGCTGGACGTGGGGGAGGAGGAGCCCGTCACCGTGGTGGGCTGTATGCCCGGAGTGGCCCCGGGGGAGAGCCTTTCCGTCCAGGGGGCCTGGACCCGCCACGCCACCTACGGCCAGCAGTTCAAAGCCGAGGTGGCCCGCCGGGGGATGCCGGTGGGGGAGAAGGCCATCTTTGACTACCTGGCCTCCGGGGTGGTGAAGGGCATCGGCATCGCCACCGCCCGGCGGATGGTGGAGCTGTTCGGGGAGGAGGCCCTCACCGTGCTGGAACAGGAGCCCGAGCGGCTCACCGAGCTTAAAGGCATCACCAAAAAGCGGGCGCTGGATATGGGAGAGGCCTTCCGGCTCCAGATGGGGATGCGGCGGCTTTTGGATTTCCTCACCTCCTACGACCTGCCTCCTCAGCTGGGGATGCCTCTTTACCGGCGGTTCGGGAGCCGGGCCCTGGAGGAAGTTCGGAAAAATCCCTACCTCCTTACCGAGGGGGAGATGACGGTGGATTTTGGCCGGGCGGACCGGCTGGCTCTGGAGCTGGGCTTCGCCGAGGACCACCCCTGGCGGCTGGAGGCCGGGGTGCTTTTTGTGCTGCGGCACAATCTGGACAACGGCCACACCTTCCTGCCCGCGGGCAAGCTGGCGGAGACCGCCGCCATGCTCCTGGGGGTCCGGGACCCCGAGGAGGTGGCAGGGGCCATGGACAGCCTTCGGGACCGGGGGGCCATCGTAGCCGACCGGGTGGCGGGAGAGGAGGCCTGCTACCTCGCCGAGCTTTACGAGGCGGAGACCGCCGTGGCGGAGCGCATCGGCATGATGAGCCAAAACGAGCTGATGCCGCCGGAAAATTTGGACAGGCTCATCGAAAAGATCGAGAAGGACCAGGGCATCACCTACGCCCCCCAGCAGCGCTCTGCCGTGGAGCTGGCGGCCCAGCGGCAGGTGATGCTGCTCACCGGCGGCCCCGGCACGGGAAAAACGACCTCCCTGAAGGGGGTGCTGGCCCTCTTTGAGGCGCTGGGGCTGGAGACGGCCTTGGCCGCCCCCACAGGGCGGGCAGCCAAGCGGATGGGGGAGCTGTGCGGGGCGGAGGGGGTCACCATCCACCGGCTGCTGGAGACCCGGTTCGACCCCAAGACGGGGAACCTGGTTTTTTCCCACAACGCTGACGATCCTCTGAAGGCGGACGCGGTCATTGTGGACGAGACTTCCATGGTGGATATCACCCTCATGGCGGCTTTGCTGGACGCACTCAAAGAGGATTGCCGGCTGGTGCTGGTGGGGGACCCGGATCAGCTTCCTTCCGTGGGGGCGGGGAATCTCCTGTCCGACCTCATCCGCAGCGGGGCGGTGCCCACGGTGCGGCTCACTGAGGTGTTCCGCCAGGCGGCCCAGAGCGCCATCATCCGCTCGGCCCATCAGGTGAATGAGGGGACCGTCCCGGCGCTGAAAAACAGCAGCGGACAGGACTTTTTCTTCCTCCGGCGAAGCGACCCTATCGCCGCCGAGGAGACCATCGTGGAGCTGGTGGGCAAACGCCTGCCCGAGAATATGGGTATCCCCTCCCACCAAATTCAGGTGCTCAGCCCCACCCGGAAATATGACGGCGGGACGGGAAGTCTCAACCGGGCCATCCAGGCCACCGTCAATCCTCCCGCCGAGGACAAGGGGGAGCGGCAGTTCGGGCCCTACATCTTCCGCCGGGGAGACCGGGTGATGCAGGTGAAGAACAATTACGATATCATGTGGAAGACCATGGACGGCCTGGAGGCGGGCATGGGCATCTTCAACGGGGACATCGGCCACATTTTGGACGTAGACAACCGCCGGGAGCTTATTACAGTGGATTTTGACGGCCATATCGTGGAGTATTCCCCTGATATGCTGGGGGAGCTGGAGCCGGCCTACGCCGTCACCGTCCACAAGAGCCAGGGCAGCGAGTACCGGGCGGTGATCCTCACCGCCCTGGATACAGCTCCCCGGCTCCTGACCCGTGGGGTGCTGTATACCGCCATCACAAGGGCCCGGGAGCTGCTGGTCATTGTGGGGGATGAGAATGTGGTGGCCCGGATGACGGCCAACAACCGTCAGGCCAAGCGGTATTCGGGATTGCGGTGGAGACTGGCGGACAAGGCATAACCAGAGTGAGGTGATATTTTATGCCGACAAAAAGGGTCAAAAACATTGGGTTGCGGGTGGTGCCGGAGGTCCATGACAAGATGGCCTATATTGCCGCCTATGAGGGCCGGACCTTGAATGGGCAGGTCTATTATCTCATGCAGGTCTGTATCCGGGAGTTTGAAAAAGTTCACGGCCCTATCACTCAGGAGGATATGGAAGCAGGAAAATAGTTACGCCGAAGCGGCGTAACTATACACTGAAAAAAGAATAAAAACGGTATGATTCCTCCATCATCATTGATGGAGGAATCGGCATATGAATCGTGATTATCATTTGAGTATTCGCATGGATCGGGATACCCATGATAAAATTCAGTATGTGGCGGCTTATGAGGGCCGGTCCATGAGCAGTCAAATCGTGTATCTGATGCGGGAGAACATCCGTGCGTTCGAGAAGGAGCACGGCCCCATCACGACCCAGGACATGGAAAATGCCAAGCCTTGATCTCCTTTGGGACCTCCTGTTCCCACCCAAATGCCCCTTCTGCGGAAAGCTGCTGGAGAAGGGGGAATTGTTGTGCCCGGAGTGCCAGAGGGGCCTTCCCTGGCTCACCGGGGCGGAGGGGAAGAAGGCGGTGGAGCTGACCGAGGGCTGCGTGTCTGCCCTCCGGTATGAGGGCAAGGTGCGCAAGGCCATTCACGGCTTTAAATTCGGGGGCAGAAGCGCCCGGAGCAAGGCTTTTGGGCTGCTCATTGCACAATGCGTCACCGACCAGGGGCTTACCGCCGACCTCATTTCCTGGCCCAGCATCTCCAAAAGGCGGTTCCGGCAGCGAGGCTACGACCAGGGGGAACTGCTGGCCCGGGAGGTGGGGAAGCATTTGGGCCTTCCCGTGGTTCGGACCCTCCGGAAGGCTGACCGGCCCGCCCAATCGGGCCTCAAAGGGGCGGCGGAGCGCCGGGCCAACCTGCTGGGAGCTTACACGGCCCTTGCCCCGGAAGCGTTTCGGGACAAGATGGTCCTGCTGGTGGACGACGTGGTCACCAGCGGCGCCACCTTCTCCGAGTGCGCCGGGACCCTCCGCACGGCGGGGGCCAAGGCGGTTCTCTGCGCCACACTGGCCCGGGCCGGATAGGGCATTTTGCAAGAAATTGTGATTTTTTTCCCTTGGGCGTTGAAATGTGGGGAGAAAACTGCTACAATGTCAAATAGGTCTAAAATGCAAGGCTTCCGGCAACAATAGACCGGAAAGCGGAAAATATAAGAGGTGCAGCTATGTTCAATTTCAGTAAAGACATCGGGATCGACCTGGGTACCGCTTCCATCCTGGTCTACGTCAAGGGCAAGGGTGTGGTGCTCCGGGAGCCTTCGGTGGTGGCCATCGACAAGAATACGGGCAAGCTTCTGAAGGTGGGCACCGACGCCCAGCAGATGCTGGGCCGTACCCCGGGCAACATTGTGGCTATCCGGCCTTTGCGGGAGGGCGTCATCTCCGACTATGACATGACCGAGCGGATGCTGAAGGAGTTTATTCGGAAGGTGACCACCTTCCGGCTCTTCAAGCCCCGTATCATCATCTGCGTCCCCTCGGGCATCACCGAGGTGGAGGAGCGGGCCGTCATCGACGCGGGCATCCAGGCGGGCGCCCGGCGGGTCTACCTCATTGAGGAGCCCGTAGCCGCCGCCATCGGCGCGGGCATTGACATCGCCAAGCCCGACGGCCACATGGTGGTGGACATCGGCGGCGGCACCTCGGACATCGCGGTCATCTCCCTCTCCGGCGTGGTGGAGTCCACCTCCATCAAGATCGCCGGCGACCAGTTTGACGAGGCGGTCATCAAGTATATCCGCCGCAAGCACAACGTGCTCATCGGCGAGCGGACCGCCGAGGAGCTGAAGATGCAGATCGGATGCGTCTATCCTCCCGAGGAGGAGAAGAGCATGGAGATCAAGGGCCGCAGCCTGATGACCGGCCTTCCCCAGGTGTTTACCGTCACCTCCAGCGAGATGATCGAGGCCTTTGAAGAACCCTCCAGCCGCATTCTGGAGGCCATTCACTCCGTTCTGGAGCGTACCCCTCCCGAGCTGGTGGCGGACATCTCCAACAACGGCATCGTCATGACCGGCGGCGGCTCCCTGGTCCAGGGCTTTGACAAGCTCATCGAGTCCCGCACCGGCATCGAGACCCATGTGGCTGACGACGCCATCTCCTGCGTGGCCTACGGCACGGGCAAGAGCCTGGACAGCCTGGACGGGATGCAGGACGGCACCATGAACCTGTCCCGGCGGAAGCAGCTCAACGGGTAACCTTCTTTCTTTTGAAAAAGAAAGAAGGCAAAGAAAACTTCCATAGAGGACCATCCCATGACAAAAGATAAACCCCATCCGCTTTACGGATGGGGTTTGAACTATATGTTTATTCTTCCTTTACTAGATTTTCCCCTACCGTGTAGATATCCCCCGCCCCCACGGTGAGAATGAGGTCTCCGGGCCGGGCCAGCTCCCTGAGCCGGGCGGTGAGGGCCTTCAGGGTGGGGAAGTACTCGCTGCCGGGGATCTTCTCGCACAGGTCCTTGGAGGAGATGCCCAGGTCGTTGTCCTCCCGGGCGGCGTAGATCTCCGCCAAAAGGGTAATGGTGGGCAGGGACAGCACCTCGGTGAACTCCCGGAAGAGAGCCTTGGTCCGGGAGTAGGTGTGGGGCTGGAAGGCGCAGATGACCCGGTCATAGCCCAGGCCCATGGCGGTACTGAGCAGGGCCTTCACCTCACTGGGGTGGTGGGCGTAGTCGTCGTAGACATCGGCGCCCTGGTAGGCACCCTTCTTCTCGAACCGCCGCCCAGCCCCCCGGAAGGCTCCCAGACCCTTCTCCACCGCCTGGGGGTTCACCCCGAGGGCGATGGCGGCGGCCGCCGCCGCCAGGGCGTTGCGGACGTTGTGTTCCCCGGGGACCTGGAGCTTCACATGGGCGAAGGGGTCCCCCCGGCAGATGATGTCGAAGGTGGGCAGGCCCTTGTCATAGCTAAGGTTGGCGGCGTGGACATCCCCTTCGCTGAGGCCGAAGGTCATAATGGGTCGGGTTTCCCCAAAGAGGGTGGTCATGGTATTCTGGTCGTCCCGGTTGGCGATGATCAGGCCTGTCTGCTCAGGCACCAGGTCGGCGAAGGCCCGGAAGGAGTGCTCCACGTCCTCCAGGTCCTTGAAAAAGTCCAGATGGTCGGCGTCCACGTTCAAGATGACGGCGATGGTGGGGAAGAAGGACAGGAAGCTGTTGCAGTATTCACAGCTTTCCAGAATGATGGTGTCCCCGTGGCCCACCCGATGGCCCGCCCCCAGCATGGGCAGGGTGCCGCCGATCATCACCGTGGGGTCAAGCCCCGCAGCCATGATGACGTGGGTACACATACTGGTGGTGGTGGTCTTGCCATGGGTGCCTGAAACGCACAGGGCGTTCTTATACTTGCGCATGATGGCACCCCAGGCCTGGGCCCGCTCAAAAACGGGGATGCCACGGGCCCGGGCTCCAGCGATCTCCGGGTTGTCGTCGTGGGCGGCGGCGGTGCGGATCACAAGCTCCGCGTCCCCCAGATTCTCGGCGCTCTGGCCCACGGTGACGTGGATGCCGAGGCTCTGCAAATGCTCCACTGTGGCGCTTTGACGCATGTCGGAGCCGGTGATGATGAGCCCCGCGCCGTGAAGGACCTCGGCTAGGGGGGCCATGGACACCCCGCCGATGCCCACCAGATGGGCCCGGCGTCCGGGGGCCAGGAAGGAAGAAATATCAAGGCTTGCCATAACAACACAACCTTTGTTCAAAATGAAATAAAAAGATATATATAAATTATTATAAATCAAGTGAGAAAAATTGGCAAGAACATTGTACGCAAAAGGGAAATGAGTTATACTTGTAAAAAAGAAAGGGGGGAGTGACCATGACCTGGAAGGACCTGCACCCGGGGGCCCGGCTGTGCCTGGAGAGCCTGAGGTTGGCGGGCTTTGCCGCCTATCCGGTGGGGGGCTGCATCCGGGACCTGCTGCTGGGAAGGGTACCGGGGGATGTGGACGTATGCACCGCCGCCCACCCGGAGGCCGTCATGGCCCTTTTCCCCCGGGCTGTGCCCACGGGTTTGCAGCACGGCACGGTCACCGTGCCCACGGAGACGGGGAACGTGGAGGTCACCACCTTCCGCCGGGAGGGGGGCTATGCCGATTCCCGGCACCCGGACGCCGTCACCTTTGACGCGGGGCTTCGGGAGGACCTCGCCCGCCGGGATTTCACGGTGAACGCCATGGCCCTCAGCCAGGAGGGGGAAGTGATCGACCTTTTCGGGGGCCGGGAGGACCTGAAGGGGGGCGTCATCCGCTGTGTAGGGGAGCCAGACAAGCGCTTTTCCGAGGACGCCCTTCGGATGTTCCGGGCCATTCGGTTCCGGGCCCAACTGGGCTTTACCCTGGAGGAGGGGACGGCTCAGGCCCTCCGCCGCAATGCCCGCTTGGCGGATAAGCTCTCCCGGGAGCGGATTCGGGCGGAGATGGAAAAGACCCTTCTCTCCCCGAGGCCTCAGGTGGTGGGCGAGATGATCGCCGCCGGCCTTCTGGACCATATTTACGCCTTCCCGGCGGAGCTCTGCCGGGAAGAGCGGCTGGCCGAATCCCTCCGGTCCCTGCCTCCCACGGCGGAGGCCCGCTGGCGGGGGTTCTGTGAACTTACCGGCTTTCCCATCTCCGCCCTCCCCGTGGAGCGGAAGCTCCGCCGGGCGGTGGAGCACCCCGAGGCGGCCGTCATCCCCACGCTGGCGTTATCGGCACAGGATTTGATGGCCCTGGGCCTTTCCGGTCCGGCCATCAGCGCCGCTCAGAAACGACTGGCACTCCATGTGCTGGAAAAGCCGGAGGATAATACAAAGGAAAAGTTGAAAAAACTGCTGTAAAGGGACCGCGGAACATTCCGCGGTCCCTGTTTTCACCTTGCAAGATTTACTTCCCCGTCCCCTCAAACAAACTCTCAATGGGCACTCCCAGCACTTGGGACAGCCCGTAGAGCTCAATGTCGGTGACGGTGCGGCGTTTGTCCTCAATTCGGGAGATGGAGCCCCGGCAGATGTAGATAGCCAGCACCTCCAGCCTGTCAGAGAGGGTCTGCTGGCTCCACCCCCGCTCCAACCGCAGTGCCCGGACCCGGCCGCCGATCATATTCATATCCTGCCCGTCGATGATGCGCGCCATAAAAAGCCCCCTTTGTTTGTCTTGACATAGGACAAAACTAAGGGTATACTATAAACAAAAAAATATTGTCCTATGATAGGACAATATAAAGTTTGTACAGAGACAGGAGGACATATCCATGGCAAAATTTGAACTGAACCCCGGCGAGACCGTCATCGGCAAGGGCCAGATGGCCCTTCACCAAAAGCAGTATCTCAACACCAGGCCCATCAGCGGCCACGTCTACGTGACCGACCAGCGGGCTTGCTTTTACGTCACCCTTCTGGGGATGGGAACGATGGAGATGGACTTGCCCCTTGCGGAGATCAAGGGCTTTTCCGTGAAGAAGGCTCTCATCACCACGGTGACCATTCACAGCAAGGCGGGGGAGAGTTACGTATTCACCGGCTTCCCCTCCAAGAAGCTCCAGGAGTGGCTGCGGCAGGTGGGCGTCAGTGAAATTTGAGGGGAGAAAAATAAAAAGCGGGCTCGCCATATTGGGTCAAGGGCTGTGTATTCTTTTGGCCGTTTGGCTGCTGCTGGCCGCCCCCACCGGCTGGTTTTATGACCTGTGGGCCGGGGAGGGGACCGGGCAGGGCCAGCGGCCCGATGATAATGTTCTCCTTCTTCAGCGGCAGGAGGAGGTGGAGACCTCCTTTTTGTCCGGCACTCCGGTTACCGTGTCCGGCGATGGGCTGACGGCCTGTCCCCTGGCCCGGCTGCGGGACGGGGGACAGGCGGGCGTCCACACCCACAACAACGGCGGGGGGAAAAGAAGCGTGTTCGTATCGGAGTACATTACCGCCGATTACCCTTTGTCTCAGGGGGAGAAGCTGCTCCAGGGCCTTGCAGGCGGCTTCTATAACCGCTATTACCTGCTGGAGCTGGCAGACGGGACCCACCTCTGCGTCTATTTTGACGATTATCTGCTCCTGACGGGCGGGAAGGGCTACCCCACCGGCTATGTCCGCTATACCACCACCGAGGAGCGGCGGATGTTGGACCGGATGGCGGAGGACTATGAGGTGAACACCGTTTATGTGCTGGATATGTACCGCCACGGGAAGGTGAACTGGATGCTGGACCTGACCCTGCGGCTGGGTGTTCTGGCTGTGGCGGCCGTTGCCGCCGCAACGGTCCGGGGCCTGGTACAAAAGCAAAAGGCAAAGAAAGAGAATTAAGCAGAAGGGCTGTGGAAATTCCGCAGCCCTTTTTCATTCATTCCCGCCTCCGTTTCTGCATATTCATAACAGGAATGGGGGCGGTTTTGTGGAACAGCGGAGAAAAAAGGACGGCCTTTTGGAGCGCACGGCCCAGGCTCTGGATCTTCCCGGGGATGTGATGGGTCTCCCCAAGATGGAGCTCACAGGCCGCCATGAGGTGCGCATGGAGAACCACCGGGGTATTCTGGCCTACGGGGAGGAGGAAATCCTTATCAGCGGCGGCAGGCTCATCTTCAAGGTGAGGGGCTCGGGGCTGGAGCTGAAGGCTATGAACGCCAGCGAGCTGCTGATCACAGGCACGATTTTGGGTGTGGAATTGGAATAAAGGGGGAATGACCCATGGCCATGGGGAAGATCATCAACACCCTCCGGGGCAGCGTAGCATTGGAAGTGACAGGGGCTTTCCCGGAACGGTTCCTGAACCTCTGTGCCCAGCGGGGGGTAGCCTTTTGGGCGGTGGAGTGGCCGGACAGCCACACCCTCCGCCTCACCGTGGCCTGGCAGGACCGGGAGGGTCTGGAGGAGCTGGCTCAGCGGACCCAATGCACCGTCATCGAGCGCACCCGCCGGGGCGTGCCGCCCTTCCTGCTGCGCTTCCGGAAGCGCTATGCCCTTTTGGCGGGCCTTGCGGTGGCGTTTGCGGCGGTGTGTTTTCTCAATCAGTTTGTACTGGTGGTGGACGTGGAGGGCAACGAGACAGTGCCCACCCAGCTCATCCTCACCGAGCTGCGGCGGCAGGGACTCCATACCGGGGTCTACGGTCCCTCTTTGTCCACCCGGGAGATCGCCAACCAGACCCTTTTGCAGATCCCAGACCTTGCCTGGATGGCGGTAAACCTCCACGGCATCCGGGCTCAGGTGGTGGTCCGGGAAAAGGTGCCCACCCCCAAGGTGGTGGACGAGACCATCTTGGGCGACATTGTGGCCGAGGCCCCGGGCATCATCACCAAAGTAGAGGCCTGGTCGGGGGACGCGGCGGTGGCCGAGGGGGCCACGGTGCTGGCCGGGGACGTACTGATCCGCGGCTCCATCCAAATGGACCCGCCCATGTACAGTGAAAATCCCCCCCAGTGGATGCCTGTCCGGGCCATGGGGCGGGTGGAGGGCCGCACCTGGCGGACCCTCACCGCCGTCATCCCTTTAACGGCGGAGGTGAAAACCTATACCGGCGGGGAAAAAAGCCTTTGGTCCTTAAATCTTTTGGGTCAGAGGGTCAATTTTTACCAAAACAGTGGAATTTCCATGGACAGATATGATAAAATAAGTAAAACGTGGATCTTACCCCTGCCTGGGGATGGGCTTCTGCCCGTCTTTCTCCGCCGGGAGACCTTCCGGGCCTATGAGACGGTGACGGTGGAGGTGGACCAGGCCGCCGCCCAAGCCCTTCTGGAGGAAAGGCTTTTGCTGAAGCTCCAGGACCTTTTGGGAGAGACGGGGGAGGAGGTCAGCCACAGCTTCGCCGCCCAGGTCCGGGAGGGACAGTTGGTGGTGGAGCTCACGGCTGAATGCAAAGAAGAATTGGGCCGATTTATACCGGCCCAGTAATGCCAACATACAAAGGAGAGACCTGATTTGATAGAACAGACCATATCCATCGAGCGGCTGGAGGAGGCCGTCAACCTTTTCGGCTCCATGGACGAGAATGTAAAGCTCATTGAAAAGGACCTGGACGTTATGGTGGTGAGCCGGGACGGACAGCTAAAGGTCTCAGGCGAGGACGGCGAGCGGGTCATCTACGCCGTCAAGGCCCTGGAGGGGCTTTTGAAGCTCATCGGCCGGGGGGAGACCATCACCGAGCAGAACGTGCGGTATATCCTGGGCCTTGTGAAGACGGGCAACGAGGACAAGATCGGCCAGTTTTCCGCCGACGTGCTCTGCGTCACCGCCAAGGGAAAGCCCATCAAGGCCAAGACCCTGGGCCAGAAGCGGTATGTGGACGCCATTCGCAAGAATCTGGTGACTCTGGGCATCGGCCCCGCCGGCACGGGCAAGACCTACCTGGCGGTGGCCGCCGCCGTGGCCGCCTTCCGGGCGGGGGAGGTGAACCGCATCATCCTCACCCGGCCCGCCGTGGAGGCGGGGGAGCGGCTGGGCTTTTTGCCCGGCGACCTTCAGAGTAAGGTGGACCCCTACCTGCGGCCCCTCTACGACGCCCTTTTCGAGATGCTGGGGGCGGAGACCTACCAGAAGTACCTGGAGCGGGGCAATATCGAGGTGGCCCCCCTGGCCTATATGCGGGGCCGGACCCTTGACGACAGCTTCATCATCCTGGACGAGGCCCAGAATACCAGCCGGGAGCAGATGAAGATGTTTTTGACCCGCATGGGCTTTGGGTCCAAAATCGTCATCACCGGCGACGTGACCCAGATCGACCTGCCCACCGAGAAGGTCTCCGGCCTGAAGGAGGCCATGCGGGTGCTGAAAGGGGTGGAGGACATCGCCATCTGCACCCTCACCGGGGCCGACGTGGTCCGCCATGTCATCGTCCAGCGCATCATCAAGGCCTACGAGGCCGACGAGGCCCGCCGGGCCAAAAAATGACCCCGCGCAACTCAAACGTTGCAGATAGAAACGCCGGAGACATAGGCATATGGACGGGAAAGGGCTATCCTTTCCCCATACCCTCCGGGGTAAATCTGTCAATGAGGTGATACCAATGAGCATGGGTGCGAGACTGGCCCAGGAGCGAAGAAGCCAAAACCTGACTCAGGAGCAGCTTGCTGAGACGCTGGGCGTGACCCGGCAGGCGGTCTCCCGCTGGGAGTCGGATACCGCCTATCCCGAGACCGACAAAATTATCCGCATGGCCGCCCTTTTTGGCGTGAGCTGCGACTACCTGCTGGGGGCCAGCAACGAACCCTCCCCCGCGCCGGACAGGCCCCCCTCCCCGGTGACCCGGATCCTCCGGGAAGCTATGGGCAAAAAGGTCTTGCTGGCTTTCTATGAGGAGGACGACTTCGTCTACTGTGACTATGCGGTCATCCTGGATTTCGACGGCGGCTGGGCCAGTGTGGAATTTGTCCGGGAGAAGAAGGGCAAGGGGAAAAATCCCCTGAGCCTGCAGGGCGGGGGCCCGGAGGGCAAGCGGGAGACCCGCCTCATTCCCCTGTCCTCGGTCCGCACCGTCACCATCCTCCCGGAAGGGGGTGAGGGCTGATGGAATACATGGGCGTCGTCGCTTTCGTATTTGTCCTGTGCCTTTGGGATAAGGTGCGGCGGCTGGAGCGGCTCCTCCGGGAGAACCACATCCGCCCCGGCGGCCCGGGCCCTCTGGGGACAGGACTGCGGGACAAGATAGGAAAAACGGTGGATATCACCCTCTATGAGGGCGAAGGCAGTACCACCACGACCTGCCGGGTGCTGGACGTGGACGAGGAGTGGGCCCGCATCCTTCGCAACGAGGGCAAAAAGAACCAGCGGGAGCTGCTCTTGCGGCTCAGCGATGTGAAGCAGGTCAAGGGTTGAACGGGTTTAATCCCGGCAAATCCAAGCCAGTTGAAGTCCCAGTTGAAGTCCCTGATAGAAAGACCACAGCCCATGGGCTTGTATTGGGTTATCTTCCAGGTACTCTGGCCAGAACTTTGGGGTGGGAGCGGGGACAAAATATCCGTATAATTCGTTTATGATGTCAGGAATTGGTTGTTGCATAAGATAACCCCATTTCACGATATTTTTATCGTGTTTATTATACACGATAAAAATATGCATGTCAAGAGAGGGAGGAATGAAAATGATTTTTAATGAGAGGTTGAGGGCGCTCCGGAAAGAAAAAGGATGGACACAGCAGGAAACGGCGGAAAAGTTGTCCATTGCGTACCGGAACTATCAGCGTTTGGAGGCGGAAGGGAATACGCCGAATTTTGCGAATTTAGTGCAAATTTCCGACCTGTTTTGTGTGTCTATGGATTATCTGGCAGGCCGCACAGACCGGCGGGAGGTTAATGGGGCAGTACGCCATGAGATCATCCTTTCCTCTGACCTTGCGGAGGACACATCAGAACTGGAAGCCCTGCTTCGCCGGGTCATCCCCGCGGCCCTTGCCGCCGAGGGCGTGGAGCAGCCTTGCGAGATCAATGTACTCCTTACCGATGACAAGGGTATCCATGCCATCAATTTGGACCAGCGGGGAGTGGATTCGCCCACCGATGTGCTCTCTTTCCCCATGTTTGATCTGAAGCCGGGGGACAAGCCCTCCGCAGAGGAGGCCGATCCCGCCACCCATCTGGTCCCCTTGGGGGACATGGTGCTGAACCTGGACCGGGTGAAAAGCCAGGGGGAGGAGTACGGCCACGGCGAAAAGCGGGAGTGTGCCTATCTGGCAGTCCACTCCGTCCTGCACCTTTTGGGCTACGACCACATGGACGACGGCCCTATGAAAGCCCAGATGCGGGAGCGGGAAGAAGCCATTTTGGAGCGGTTGGGACTGGGGAGATAGGGAGATGGATGGTTTGACCAAGAAGAGGGAGGCGGGAATATCTTTCCTGCTGGCAGGATTCCTGCTGCTGTCCGCCTGCGCCGCCCCGGCGGCCGGGACCCCGGAGCCTACATCTGTCCCAATGCCGGAGGTGACGGCTACGCCTGCCCCCGAGCCCACGCCGAGCCCAACCACCACCCCGGAGGCGGAACCCACCCCGGCTCCGCCCACGGTGGCCATGGAACGCCCGGATCTCACCGGAGAGTGGCACCGAACGAACTGTCACAGCGGGCACCAGGCCACCCTGACGATTGCTGGACAGACCGAGGACAGTTTTCTGGTGGAGGCTGATTGTTGGTACTATACCCATTCCGGCGTTTGGGAGCCAACTCCGGCCCGGTTTATAGGAGAAAATGTAGCGCTGGTAGAAGAATACGGTTATGGTTTGTGGGAAGAGGAGGAAGAGCCCCCGGTAAAGTTTGTTTGGGAAGGGGATACCCTGACCGTGGAGACCGAAGCGTGGTATCAGTTGGGTTTTGGGTTTAATGTGGATATCAATGGCACCTATACCCGGGAGAAACCGACGTACACCAACGCCGGAGCGCTGGAAAGATGTTTAACGTTGGAACAGCAGATGCTATTGCGGGAATTGGGAGAGGGGCTTCAATGGGCCATCCTCCACGGAATCAACGATGGCTGTCCGAGCGATCCGCTTCCCTGTCTGCTGTCTGATGGAAGACAGGGGACACAGCTTGAAATTTATTTTCCCACTTTGAGCTATTATAACTGGAGTTTGATTTTCACGGAGGATGGTAAGGTTTACGGACAAAATAACCCCAATTTTTATACCAATGACCCCTCAGCAGCGGAAATGCCGGAGGTGGTCTGGCCCTTGCGGGACGATACCCACGACTGCTTTACCGTCCCCACCGGGGGCAGGTTGGGCACGGTGCTGGTGACGGTGGAGATGGAGAAGGACGGAGAAGATGAATACACTTCGATCCTCTCAGTTTGGGAAGCCTCCAATTTGACAGAGCCCATCCAGACCATTGAGCGGGAGGGCGTTACGACGCGTTCTCACAAATTGGTGGATGCCAATTTTGACGGCTACATAGATTTTTGCTATACCTGGCTTTTTGGAGTGAAAAATGACAATTCCGGATTATATGTTTGGAATGAAGAGCAGGGACAGTTCATGCCGGAGAAAGAGTTCTTGGGCGATTTAGTGATTGATGAAGAGGAAAAAAGGATCTATAACTATTCAAACGGGGCTGGTTCATCGGGAACGGCAGAGATATTCCGATGGGAGGATATGCAGTTGGTTTTGGCCCGTGAAATTAAGCTTCTCTATCCGGAAACACTGGAAGATGGAACCATCAAGCAGGAAAGCGTAGTAGAAGATCCTATCAATGGAGAATGGCGGGAAGTGTATAGAGAAATTTGTTATACCCCTGATGAAGCGGCTGTTTTAATGAATGCTTTTTATGACGGGACTCTTCCGTGGTATGACCTGTCCTACCACGGCGAACCATAAATTGCTCTTATCAAAAAGGAGGATCACCTACATGAACACACCAAAGACCAAAGCCGGCATGATCGCCATCGTGGGCCGGCCCAATGTGGGCAAGTCCACCCTGACAAACGCTCTGGTGGGCGAGAAGATCGCCATCGTCTCCAACAAGCCCCAAACCACCCGGAACCGCATCTGCGCCGTGGTGGACCGGGGGGAGAGTCAGTTCGTCTTCATGGACACCCCCGGCCTCCACAAGGCCCGGACGAGGCTGGGGGATTACATGGTGGAGGTGGTTCACCAGAGTGTGGCCGATGTGGACGCCGCCCTCCTTCTGGTGGAACCCATCCCCCACATCGGGGAGCCCGAGGCCGAGCTCATGGCCGACCTAAAAAAGCGGAACATCCCCACCGTCCTTGTCATCAATAAAATTGACACGTTGGAGAAGGAGAAGCTGCTTGCCGTCATCGCTTCCTATACCCAAAACTATGAGTTCGCCCACGTCATGCCTATCTCCGCCAAGGAGGGGGACGGGGTGGCGGATCTTCTGGATCTGCTGGAGGGATACCTTCCGGAAGGCCCCTGGCTCTTCCCTGAGGGCATGACCACCGACCAGCCTGAGCGGCAGGTCTGCGCCGAAATTCTGCGGGAGAAGCTGCTTCTGTGTCTTGATAAAGAGGTGCCCCACGGCACGGCGGTGGAGCTCACCAAGTTCTCCGAGCGGGAGGACGAGGTCATCGAGGTGGACGCCACCATCTACTGCGAGAAGGAGTCCCACAAGGGCATCATCATTGGCAAGAAGGGGGCCATGCTGAAAAAAATTTCCACCCTGGCCCGGGAGGACATGGAGAAATTCATGGGCACCAAAATTTTCCTCCAGACCTGGGTGAAGGTCAAAGAAAACTGGCGGGACAACCTGAATTTGATCCATAATTTCGGGTATCGGGAAGACTAAAAGAGGAGAACTGTGGGCAAGGCCAGTTTTCGCGAGCGAAAGCGAGCCGCCGCAAGTGCGGCGGAGCCCGGCGGAATTCATTTCCGACGGGCGATCACTTAAAAATGAATGGGGTCCCCGCAAAACCGAAGGTTTTGTGGGGCATCTGGCGGGATAATTTGAACTTTGTCCACACCATGGGCTACCGGGAAGATTAACGCAAAATTTTCCTGACATGTTTTTCTCATAGCGGTCCAAGCTAACCTCAAAAGACAAAGGAGGGGCTTGACTATGACTGCCGCAACCGCATGGGAGATTTTTGTGACCACCGGCCTGCCGGAGGCATACACTGTTTACTGCCAGTTGAGAGAGGAGGAGCGCCGGGCCGCCCTGACGGCCTGACGCCGGTACATATGGCGCATTTGACGACAAAAGGCCTGGTGCTCCGGGAGGTCAACTATAAGGAATCGGACAAGATATTGACCGTTCTGGTGGAGGGGCAGGGCAAGCGCACCGTGAAGGCCCAGGGGTGCCGCCGGAAGAACAGCCCCCTGGCCGCCGCAAGCCAGCTTTTGGTGTATTCGGATATGACCCTTTATGACTACCAGGACCGCTGGAGCATGAAGGAGGCCAATACCTTAGAGGAATTTCGGGGCCTTCAAAAGGACCTTTCCCGGCTGGCCCTGGGCACCTACTTCGCCGAGGTCTGCGAGGCGGTGAGCGAGGAGGGGCTTGAGACCCCGGGCCTTCTCCCGCTGGTCCTCAACTCCCTCTATGCCCTGGATAAGCTGGGCAAGCCGGAGGAGCTGGTGAAGGCGGCCTTTGAAATAAAGCTCTGCTGCCTCATTGGGTACGAGCCTATGGTGGACGCCTGTGCCCTCTGCGGCACCGAGCCCGAGGAGCCCCGGTTCCACCTGGCGGAGGGGGTCCTCCACTGCCGTCGCTGCCGGGAGGCCCTGGCGGGGGAGGGCATCTCCCTGCCCCTGGACAGGGGAAGTCTGGCTGCCCTCCGGTATACCGCCTACGGGGACCCCAAGCGGCTTTTCTCCTTCCAGCTCCCGGCGGAGAGCCTGGACATTTTGGCGGGAGTGGCCGAGGGCTTCCTTCTGACCCAGTTGGAACGGGGTTTCCGGTCACTGGATTTCTATAAGGGGCTGGCGGGGTGAGGCCGCTTGACAAATGGGTTAGCCGGTGCTATCCTATTTCATTAGAATAAAGAGTACTCTTCGGGGGCGAGAGAGATGACATTGGACAAGGGAGCGGTGGGCCAGAGCTACACCGTGGCAAGTATGGGTCTGCCCCAGCAGGTGGGCCACCGGCTGGAGGCCTTGGGTCTGACCGTGGGTACAAAGGTGTCCGTGCTGGGCAGCAAGGACAAAGGGACCCTCATTCTCAAGGTCCGGGGTACCCGGTTCGCTATGGGTCGGGATATCACCCGGCGGATCGAGGTGGCATGAGATGAGAAAAGAATTGACGGTGGCTTTCATCGGTAACCCCAACTGCGGCAAGACAACCCTTTTTAACGCCTACACCGGCGCCAACCTGAAGGTGGCAAACTGGCCCGGGGTGACGGTGGAGCGGGTGGAGGGCACCATGAAGGATCACGGCCTTGCCATCCGGTTGGTAGACCTTCCCGGTACATACTCCCTCACCTCCTACACCATGGAGGAGCAAGTATCCCGGGAGTTCATTCTCTCCGACGAGGTAGACGTGATCATCGACGTGGTGGACGCCTCCGCCCTGGAGCGGAACCTCTACCTGACCCTCCAGCTTCTGGAGCTGGGTAAGCCCGTGGTGGTTGCCCTCAACATGATGGACATTGTGGAAAAGCGGGGGATGGAGATTGACCTCCACCGGCTGCCCGAGATGCTGGGGGTCCCCGTCATCCCCGTCTCTGCCCGGAAGCGGACGGGGCTGGAGGTCCTCATGCACGCCGCCGCCCACCACGTGGAGGAGCCTTGGCGGGATCCCATCATCCACGAGCACGAGTGGCACGGGGGCAGGGACCCGGGGCAGCGGGACAAGCATCAGAAATTTGCCATGGTCTATGACGAGGTGATGGAATTCCGCATCGACGGCGTGAAGGAGGTCTTGAAGCGGAAATGGCCTGAGCTTCCCAACCACCGCTGGTGTGCCATCAAGCTGCTGGAGGGGGACGAGGCGGTCCGGAAGCGGTGCCCGGTGGACCTTCCCGACCTTTTGGACAAAAACTATGAAACCGAGATCATCAACCAGAAGTATGACCTCATTGAGGAGATCATGGCCGAGGTGATGATCCACTGGGAGGAGAAGGCCGCCCTGACCGAGAAGGCAGACCGGGTGTTGACCCATCCGGTGTGGGGCCTTCCCATCTTCCTGGGTATCATGGCACTGGTCTTTTTCCTCACCTTCACGGTGGGGGATTTTCTGGCGGGATATTTTGAGGCGGGCATTGAGGTATTCTCCGGCCTGGTGGGGGACATCCTCGCTGGCTGGGGGGTGGGGGAGCTGCTCATTGCCCTTATCACCGACGGTATTATCGCCGGAGTGGGCAGTATTCTGAGCCTGCTTCCCAACATCTTCATTCTTTTCCTGGCCCTGGCCTTTTTAGAGGATACGGGCTATATGGCCCGGGTGGCCTATATCATGGACGGGATCATGGGCAAGCTGGGCCTTTCTGGCCGGGCCTTCCTGCCCATGGTGCTGGGCTTTGGCTGCTCGGTGCCCGCCATCATGGCATCCCGGGCTTTGGAGAGCCGCCGGGACCGGTTCAAGGTCATGCTGGTGACCCCTTTCATGTCCTGCTCTGCCCGGCTTCCCATCTACATCCTTTTCTCCCAGCTCTTTTTCGGGAAATACGCCATGGCGGCGGCCTACTCCATGTACCTCATTGGTATTCTGGTGGCTCTGCTGGTGGCCCTTGTAATCCACGGAATGGAGAAAAATCAGGGCTTAGAGAAAAACAGCCTTCTTATCGAGCTGCCTGAGTACAAGATGCCCTCCGCCCGGACGGTGGCGGTTTACGTGTGGGAGAAGGTGAAGGACTACCTTACTAAGGCGGGCACCATCATCTTTGCTGCCTCCGTTTTGCTTTGGTTCCTTCTGAATTTCGGCCCCGGCGGGTATACTTCCACCATGGAGGAGAGCTTTGCCGCCCTTATCGGCCATGCCCTGGCCCCCCTGATGACCCCGGCGGGTTTGGGTTTCTGGCCTATCGTGGTGGCGATCATCGCCGGCATCTCCGCCAAGGAGGTGGTGGTGTCCTCCACCGCCATCCTCTTCCGGGTAGCCAACGTCAACTCCGCCGCCGGGCTGGCGGCTGTTCACGCAGGCCTTGCAGGTATGGGCTTTGGAACCCTGAACGCATACTGTATGATGGTCTTCTGTCTTCTCTACATCCCCTGTGCCGCCACCATCGCCGTCATCAAAAAGGAGTCGGGAAGCTGGAAGTGGACCGCCTTCTCCGTCTGCTTCCAGGTGGCGGTGGCCTACGGCATGAGCTTTCTCATCTTTCAGGTGGGAAGCCTTCTGCTGTAAGGATCTTAGACGGATATTAAGAATATGACTGGGAAGCAATGCTTCCCAGTCATATTTTTATCGAGGGGAGCGCAGAGCTTAAGAAAGCGCGTCTGCGGCGGCAGTCTGGCCGGCGATGCGGCCAAAGGTGCCGGAAGAGTTGGCCATAAATAGGATGGCGCAGATCCGGGAGGTGTCCACGCTCTTGAGGAAGTCGGACCCTTGCCGAAGTCTTCATCCTTACCGTTGACGTACAGAGTGTTGTAGCGTTCTACGGTGGCGGGGTCCAAGAAAAAAGAAAAGTGTCAATCCAGATAATTTGTACTGTTTTTTTTCCTTGAATTGGTGTATGATAAAAAGAAGAAAATGCAGACCCTCCCTGAAGAGGACGGCAACATGAGGAAACGACCATGAATGACCTGTTTGAAAAATCCATTGAGACCTTAGAGCTTCCACGGGTGCTGGAGCTTCTCGCCAACGAGGCGGTGACGGCGGAGGGGAAGGAGCGCTGCCTTGCCCTCCGGCCTTTCACCGACCGCGACGACGTGGAGCGGGCTTTGGCGGAGACTTCCGCCGCGGTGGACCTTGTGTCCCTCAGGGGAGCGCCCTACTTCGGCAGTGTCCGGCCGGTCCGGGCCGCCCTCCAGCGGGCGGACATGGGGGGCAGCCTCAACACCCGGGAGCTTTTGGATATCGCCGCAGTGCTCCGCTGTGCCCGGGGGTGCATCGAGTACGCCGCCGACAGCGATAAAAAGACCCCCATGGACGCTCTGTTTCTGGGCCTTACCGCCCACCGTAGCCTGGAGGAGGAGATCTCGGGCTCCATCCTCTCCGAGGAGGAGATCGCCGACGCCGCCAGCCCGGAGCTTGCCGACATCCGCCGGAAAAAGCGGGCCACGGCAGCCCGGGTCCGGGACATTTTGCAGAAGCTCATCTCCTCCAACCAGTCCAAATATTTGCAGGAGAACATCATCACCCAGCGGAACGGCCGGTACGTGGTGCCCGTGAAGTCGGAGCACAAAAACGATGTGCCCGGTCTGGTCCACGATCTTTCCGCCAGCGGCGGCACCTTCTTTATCGAGCCTATGGGAGTGGTGAAGGCCAACAACGAGCTCCGGGAATTGGAAGCCCGGGAGCAGAAGGAGATCGAGCGGATCCTGGCGCAGCTCTCTGCCGGCTGCGCTGTCCATAAGGAGGACATTACCCAGGATTACGATTTCATCATTATGCTGGATGTGATCTTTGCCCGGGCGGGGCTTTCCCTCCGGATGCGGGGGATGGCCCCCAAAATCGTGGAAAAGGGTCTCCGTTTCGAAAGCGCCCGGCACCCTCTTCTGGACCGGGACACAGCGGTGAAAAATGATCTGTGGCTGGGTCAGGACTTCGACACCCTGGTGGTGACAGGGCCCAACACCGGCGGTAAGACGGTGACCTTGAAGACCATCGGTCTGCTGATCCTCATGGCCCAGTGTGGGCTTCACATCCCCGCCGCCGGGGACAGCTGCATGGCGGTCTTTGACCGGGTGCTGGCCGACATCGGCGACGAGCAGTCTATCGCCCAGAGCCTTTCCACCTTCTCCTCCCACATGGTGAACATCGTGGGCATCCTGAAGGAGGCCGATGACAAGACCCTGGTCCTCTTTGACGAGCTGGGGGCGGGCACCGACCCGGTGGAGGGGGCGGCCCTGGCCGCCGCCATCATCGAGGAGGCCCGGTCCCTGGGGGCCCTGGTGGCAGCCACCACCCACTATGCCGAACTGAAGGTCTATGCTATGACCACCCCGGGGGTGGAGAATGCCTCCTGCGAGTTCAATGTGGAGACTCTGGCCCCCACCTACAAGCTGCTCATCGGCATTCCCGGCAAGTCCAACGCCTTTGCCATCTCCAGGCGGCTGGGACTTCCCGACCATGTCATCGACGCCGCCGCGGGGCGGGTCTCTGCCGAAAACGTCCGGTTTGAGGACGTGCTCACCCAACTGGACCGTCAGCGGCAGGAGATGGAGAAGGAGAAGGAGGCCGCCCGGCTCCTCCGGCGGGAGACTGAGGAGGCCCGGGAGAAAGCCCGGCAGTACCGGGACGATTTGGAAAAGCAGCGCGCCAAGGCGGTGGAGAAGGCTCAGGCTGAGGCAAGGGCCATCCTGGACGAAGCCCGGAGGGCTGCCGACGATACCTTCAAAGAGCTGGACGATATGCGTAAGCGCAGCCGGCAGTCGGAGGACTGGCAGCGGGTCAATGAAGCCCGTTCCGGGCTCCGCCGCAGCCTCAACGAGGCGGAAGGCAAGCTGGGCGAAGCTCCACAGGCCCCCGTTCCGCCGCCTACCCGCCCGGCGGCGCGCGGGGACACGGTGGAGCTTGTGAAGATGCCGGGAACCCGCGCAACCGTGCTGGATGTGAAAAAGGACGGCACCCTTCAGCTTCAGGCGGGGATTTTGAAGCTTACCGCTACCCAGGCCGAGGTTCGGGTCACCGAGAGCGAGACCCAGAAGTCGGTGAAAAAGATCGTGGAGCGGGCCTCCCGGGAACTGCGGAACCTGGGGGCTTCCTATGAGGTGGACTTGCGGGGCATGACAGGAGCTGAGGCCATTTTGGAGCTGGACCGGTTCCTGGACAACGCGGTCATGGGGAAACTTTCCGAGGTGCGCATTATCCACGGAAAGGGGACAGGTGTTGTGCGGAATGCTGTCCGGGAGCATTTGAAGCGCAGCCCCTATGTGAAAACCTTCCGCCCGGGTAAGTATGGGGAGGGTGAAGATGGGGTCACAGTGGCCCAACTTCGGTAAAAGTTACTCGAATATGTAGCCAAACCTCCCCGGGAGGGGGCTACGATTTGGTGAAAATGCCGTTGACGGCGAGGGCAAAAATTTGTTATACTATAAATACAGTACCAGTGTAGCATTGGGAGGGACTGCTATGTACATGAAAGAAGTCACAGTCAGCAACCAGGTCGGTCTGCATGCGCGTCCGGCGACCTTCTTCATTCAGAAGGCCAACGAGTTCAAAAGCTCCATTTGGGTGGAAAAGGATGAACGCCGGGTGAATGCCAAGAGCTTGCTGGGCGTTCTGTCCCTGGGGATCGTCAAGGGAACAGCCATCAACCTCATTGCTGACGGTCCCGATGAGCAGGAGGCTGTGGAGGCCCTCATCGAACTCATCTCCAGCAATTTTGACGACTGATCCAAACACATCGCGCAGAAGAGCGCCGCTCACCGCGGCGCTCTTTTCTTCATTCTTTCAGAGGGGAGGGAGCGCCTGTGATCTGCTCTCAATGCCCCAGAAGCTGCGGGGCGGAGCGTACTGAAGAGAGGAAGGGCGGCGTTTGCGCTATGCCCAGTCTGCCTGTCGTGGCGCGGGCAGCCCTCCACTTTTGGGAAGAGCCCCCCATTTCGGGCAGCCGGGGGTCGGGGACGGTGTTTTTTTCCGGATGCAATCTCCGGTGCGTTTTCTGCCAGAACAGCCTTATCAGCCAGGAGGGCTTCGGAAGGCTTGTGACGGTGGAGCGGCTTCGGGCCGTTTTTGAGGAGCTTATCGCCCAAGGAGCCCACAACATCAATCTGGTGACTCCTACCCACTTTGCCCATGTCATTCTGGAGGCGCTGGAGGAGCCCCTTCCTGTGCCCGTGGTGTGGAATACAGGGGGCTATGAGAGCCTGGAGACCCTCCGAAGCCTGGAGGGGAAGGTGCAGATCTACCTTCCTGACCTCAAATACCTGAACCCTGACCGGGCCCGGCGGTACTCTGCCGCTCCGGATTATCCCGAAATCGCTACCGCCGCCATCCGGGAGATGGTGCGGCAGACAGGCCCATGTGAATTTGACGAAGAGGGGCTTTTGAAACGGGGAGTTATCATCCGCCATCTGATGCTGCCAGGGGGGCTTAATGAGGCTAAGGCGGTGATGGACTGGGTGGCGGATGCCTTCCCCCGGGGGACGGTGCAGTTTTCCCTTATGAGCCAGTATGTGCCCCTGGGAAGGGCGGGGGAGTTCCCTGAGATAAACCGTACCCTGCGGAAAAGCGAGATACGCGCTGCCCAGGGCTACATGGCGGCGCTGGACCTTCCCGGCTACACCCAAGAGGAGGCCTCCGCCAGCGGCGCGTTTGTGCCGGCCTTTGATCTTACGGGGGTAGAAAAAGCCGCCCCGCAAGAAAAGACTTGACTTCAACCGGACTTTAAGGAGTAAACTTGGCAAGTTGATTTAGATAGAGAAGAGGGGAGAAAGTCCATGGGAGCCTTACGTTTACAAGAGCAGAAGCCCAGATTCCGGAAAATGTGGCTGTTGGCCTGGCCCGCCATCATTGAGCAGATCTTGGGTACTTTGGTCAACTATGTGGACACTGCTATGGTGGGTACCATGGGTGCCACCGGAACGGCGGCGGTGTCGGTAAATGGGCCCGTCATCTGGCTCATCGGCGGTATCCTCACCGGCGTGGGGGTGGGCTACTCGGTCCAGGTGTCCAACGCCGTGGGCGCCGGGGACATGGAGAAGGTGAAAACCACCCTTCGCCAGGCGGTGCTGGCCACTCTGGTCTGCGGCCTGACGGCCACTGCACTGTATGAAGTTCTGGGCGGCAAGATCCCTGAGTGGCTGGGAGCCAAACCCGAAGTGCTGCCCCACGCCATCAACTACCTGCGTATTTATGCCGCCGCCCTTCTTTTCCGGGGCTTCCAGGCGGTGTTCGGCACCACATTGCGGTGCATGGGGGACTCCAAGACCCCCATGGTCCTCAACACCGTCGCCAACCTGATGAACATGGTGCTGAACTTCCTATTCATCTACCCTACCCGAACCTGGGAGGGGATCCATATCTTTGGCCTCTCCATCGGTGAGGGACTTGTCATTCCCGGCATGAACTGGGGCGTGGAAGGCGCCGCCATCGCCACCGCCATCTCGGTGGCGGTCACCGGGCTTTGGATGTGTGCCGCTACCCTTCGGAAAGAGCCCTACCGTACCTCTCTCCGGGAGGGCATGGCCCCTGATAGGGACATTATCCGCCGGGCGGTGAAGCTGGGTGTGCCTTCTGCCTTGCAGAACGCCATTGTCAATGTGGGTCAGATCTTCATGACCAGCCTTGTGGCCCATGAGCTTACCACCGTGGCTCTGGCGGCCAACCAGATCGCTGTCACCGCCGAGAGTTTTTGCTATATGCCCGCCGCCGGCATCGGCATGGCGGCCACCGCCCTGGTGGGCCAGGCGGTGGGTGCACGGGAGAAGGAGGACGCCGACGCCTACGGTGCTTTGACAGGGGGCTGTGCTTTCCTGCTGTGCTGCGTCACGGGTGGCATCCTCTATCTGGCGGCCCCGGTGCTGGCGGGTTTCTTCAATACGGATGCAGGTGTGGTGGCAGGCGCCGCCATGGCCTTGCAGATCGTCTCCATCGCCGAGCCTTTTCAGGCGGTGAACATGGTGCTGTCCAGCGCCCTCCGGGGGGCGGACGATGTGCGGTTTCCCATGGTGGTGGGACTTGTTGGTATGTGGTGCGTTCGGGTGCCGCTGGCTTATGTCTTCGTACTGGGGATGAAGATGGAACTGGCCGGCGTGTGGGTAGCGATGACCATCGACCTCATCGTCCGGGGCGTTTTGTGTATCCTCCGCTGGAAGAGCGGCAGGTGGAAGAAGCTCAGCGGGCTGGAAACGTAAAAAAGTTGTGGAAGGACCGGAGGCAAGTGCCTCCGGTCCTTTTTTCTGCATTCTGCTTAAAGGGAAGGCCCCAGAGCTTGCTGGGCAGTGAGGTAATGGATGTACTGCCGAAGAATGGGGTTGTCCTGGTGTTCCTGGGGTGCGGTGGCGAGAATATCCCAGGATGGGAAGCTGTGTGGCCCATCATGGCGAAACGGGAGGGCAGCTAAGCCATCCATCAGGTTCGTGTAGAGGAAATGAAGCCTTGTGTCAAAGTAAGCCGCTCCTGAGCTGCGGATGGTGCGCAGAAGCGTCAGGGGGTCGTGGGAGGGGAAGGGGAGAAATTCTGCTTCAACGCCCTCGGCATGAAAGCAGTGCTGGATATCTTCAGAAAGTCTGGAGCTGGCGTTCAAAAGGATGGGATGGCGGGCCAAGTCGCTGAGAAGGATCTCCTCCTTCTGGGCCAGGGGATCCTCCTGACGGAGAAGAAGGTAGGTGGGAGATTTCTGAAGCAGGACGCTGAATGTGGTTTCCGGCTCCCCGCGTTCACCGGAAATGATCAGATCCAAAAGTCCTGCGGACAAGCGGCTAAGCAGTTTTTCCGGGGGCAGGATCTCGTAGGAAAACTGGACCTCCGGATGAGCCTGAGCAAAGGCTTCTGCATGACCGGCGGGCCAAAGGTTATAGGTCATCTGACCATAGCCTACCCGTAAAACGCTCCGCTGCTCCCGCTTGAGGGGTTCCAGTTCCTCCAAAGCCTTATCCCAGTTGCGGAGAAGGACATGGGCGTGGCGGTACAAGATATGCCCGGCGGGGGTGGGCTCTGTCCCGGACTTTTTACGGCGGAGCAGCTTGATGCCTACCTCGCGCTCCAAAGTAAGGATGGCCTTGGAGAGAGCCTGACGGGAGAGGGAAAGCCGCTCGGCGGCCTTGGCCATGCTGCCTAATTCACAAACAGCAGTGTAATACTGCAAAACGACCAGATTCACGATGGTATCCTCCAGGGAAAATGTTTGTCTGAGATGATTATACCAGCCGGTCAAATGAAATACAAGGAGACGCAACAAAAAGTTGACATAGGACAAAGAAAATCTTCTTCCGCTCACAGGGAAGTACAGGTAAAATAAATGCGATGTGGATTTGATACAAGTCCATTATTCATAAAAAAAGAAGGAGTATGAGCATGAAGGAGACAAAGAAGATTTTCCACCGGCTGCTGGCCCTGACGCTGGCTGCCGGGCTGTGCCTGAGCGCTTCGGGCTGCGGCAAGAAGGAAGCAGAGGAGGACGGCGTCTATACTGCCGGCGAATATACCGCCAGCGCCCAGGGTATGGGCGGCCAGGTGCCTGTTACTGTTACCTTCTCCGCCAATGAGATCACCAAGGTGGAGATCGGGGAGCACAACGAGACTCCCGGCATCAGTGACCCCGCCATCGAGCAGCTGCCCGACGCCATCGTGAAGGCCCAGTCTGCCGATGTGGACGTGGTGAGCGGCGCAACCGTCACCAGCACTGCCATTATCGAGGCAGTTAAGTCCTGCATCGCTCAGGCCAAGGGCGAGGAAGTCGGCGGCGGTGCCGACGGTTACACCGCCGGCACCTACACTGCCACTGTCACCGGTATGGGCGGCCCCTTTGAGCTGAGCGTTACCTTCTCCGATGATGCCATTACCGACATCCGGGCCGGAGAGAATGAAGAGACCATCATGGTTGGTACGGAGGCCATCCGTATTCTGGGCGAGCGGATCATCGCCAGCCAGTCGCTGGGCGTGGATACCCTGACCGGCGCCACCATTACCAGCATGGCCGTCCTCAGCGGCGTGAAGGACTGCGTCAACAAGGCCGGCGGTGACGTTGCCGCTTTGCAGGTTGTTTCCGCCCCTGTGGAGACCTATGAGGGAAAGACCCGGGAAGCTGATATTATCGTGGTCGGCGGCGGCCTGGCCGGTATCACCACCGCCATCTCTGCTGCGGTCAACGGCGGAAATGTGATCCTGCTGGAGAAGAAGGCCTATTTGGGCGGCAACTCGGTCCTCTCCACCGGCACCTTCATCCTGGGCGGCACCAGCGTTCAGGCCGGTCTGGATATCCAGGATGACCCCGATACCTTCTACAACTGGGAGATCGCCGCCGGCGAGGGCAAAAAGGACCCTGAGAAAGTCGCTATGGTGGCCTATCACAGCCAGGATCTGATTGACTTCTTTTCCTCTCTGGGTGTGAATTTCAACACGGAGAAGGTCAATTCCACCGACGGTTCCGAGATCAACAGAGGTCATGCCCTGTCTCCCAATATCGGCACCGGTGTCGCTACTCTGGTGAGCCAGCTGGCGAACAACGGCGTTGATGTGCGCTTTGAGACGGATGTAAACGGCCTTATTACCGACGACAGCGGTGCTGTTATCGGTGTTACTGCCACCAACGCTGCCGGCGAGGCAGAGGAGTACTATGGTAAGCAGATCGTACTGGCCTCCGGCGGCTTTGGCGATAATAACGATATGATCGTGAAGTACTGGGGCGAGGAATATGACGGCCTGGTTTACGGCGGCAGTAAGGGTATGGATGGCACCATGATGCGGGCGGCCATGGATCTGGGCGCTGCAACGGTGGACATGGAGGATGCCCATATTGATGCGACCCTGGAAGTCACCCGGGGCGTGACCATTACCACCAATCTGCTGCGGAACTGCAGCAGCATTCTGGTCCGTCAGTCTACCGGTGAGCGTTTTGCCGATGAGCAGAGTAGCCACTCTGAGATCGCGGCGGCCGCCATGCACGACCTGGGCGATCCCTATTACTATGAGATCTGCAACTCCGACATGTTCACCTATAGTGAGGCCGTGGCTGCCAAGGCAAAGTCCTATGTGGCCATGGGGCTGACCACTCAGTATGACACGGTGGAGGACATGGCCGCCGGTATCGGTGTGGATGCCGGCACCCTGCAAAAGACGATTGATGACTTCAATGCCGCCGTCCGGGGTGAAGTTGCCGATCCTTTTGGCCGTGAGCGTTTTGGAGCCACCGAGTTGGCCGCGCCCTTCTATGTGCTGAAGGTTTCCAACGGCGTAGCCTGCACGACCGGCGGATTGAAGACCAACAACAATTTCCAGGTGCTTGACGAGGAGGGCAATGCCATCGAGGGGCTCTATGCGGCCGGTGAGATGACCGGCGGCTCCCGGGTCCACTACATCGGCGGTGACGCACTGTCAAACGCCTCCGTGGGCGGTATGCTCCTGGGCCAGCAGTTGGCTGAGATGAACAAGTAAAGTCCTTTTGATTCAAAGAGACGGCCCCTCGGGGCCGTCTCTTTTTATATGCCGGGGAAATCCGGCTCCATGAGCCTTGCCATATCGGCGGGAAGGGGGGAATCGAAGGTCAGCCTCTCCCCGGTGAAGGGCTGGGTCAGCTCCAGGTGGGCGGAATGGAGGGCGGGCCGGGGAATGAGGTCTATATCCTCGGTGCCGTAAAGGAAATCCCCGGCCAGAGGGTGGCCTAGGTGGGTCATATGGACCCTTATTTGATGGGTGCGGCCCGTTTCCAGCCGGAGCCGGAGCAAGGAGAGGCGGGAATTGCTGTCCAATACCTTGTAATGGGTCCGGGCGGGCTTGCCGTCAGGGCGGACGCATTGGCGGATGTAGGAATCCTCTGTGCGGCCCAGGGGGGCGTCCACCGTGCCCGAAAGGGGGAAAGGGGTGCCCTCACAGATGGCGAGATATTCCCGAAGAAAAGCCCCTGAGTGGAGGGCGGAAGTGAGGACGTGCTGGGCGGCGGGGTGTTTGGCCACCACCATAAGCCCCGAAGTGCCCTTGTCCAGCCGGTGGACCGGGTGGAAGCCGGCCTCCAGGCCGATCTGATGATAGTAGTTTACCAGCCGGGCCCCCAGAGAGTCATCCCAGCTCCCGGCGCAGGGGTGGACCGCAAGGCCGGGGGGCTTGTCCACCACCAGAAGGTCCGCATCCTCGTAGCGGATGTCCACCGGGCCCTCGTTGGGCATAATGTCCGAAGGGGCCTTGTCGTCGGCTAAGATCGCCACCACCTGCCCGGCGTGGACCAGATAGCTTGTGTAGATGTCCTCCCCGTCCAGAAGAAGGCCATGGGGCCGGTGCTTGGAGCGGCGGATGGCCGAGGTGGACAGGCCGTGGCGGTGAAGGATGGCGTCCACCCGCTTGCCCTCCTCCTCAGGTGTGACGGGAAATTCCAGATAGCGCACGGGCGGACGCCTCCTTTCAAATGGGATAGGAAAAGGGTATCACAGCCGGGGCGGAAAGTCAAATGGTCTCCGGCCGGATGTGGTGCTTCTCGGCGTAGCCGGTGAGGATAAGAGTCAAAGCCCCGTCCCCGGTGACGTTGCAGGCGGTGCCGAAGCTGTCCTGAAGGGCGAAGATGGCCAGCATGAGGGCAAGGCCGTCCTCCCCGAAGCCCAGCACCCCCGAAATAAGGCCCAGAGAGGCCATCACCGTGCCGCCGGGGACCCCGGGGGCGCCGATGGCGAACACCCCCAGCAGAAGGCAGAAAAGGACCATGCTGCCCGGGACGGGGAGGACCCCGTAGAGGACCTTGGACACCGTCATGACGAAGAAGGTCTCGGTGAGGACGGAGCCGCAGAGGTGGATGTTGGCAAAGAGGGGGATGCCGAAGTCCACCATGTCGGAGCGGAGGTTTTTACTCTTGTGGGCGCACTGAAGGGCCACCGCCAATGTGGCGGCGGAGGACATGGTGCCCACGGCGGTGAGGTAGGCGGGGCCGTAGTGCTTTACGACCTCCAGCCCCGAACGGCCCGAATAGAGGGTGGCAGCGCCGTAGAGGACGGCCATCCAGAGGAAGTGGCCTGCCATGACGATGAGGATGACGGCCAGAAACACGGGCACCTGCCGGGTGAGGGAGCCTTCCCAGGCAAGGCCGCAGAAGGTGGAAGCGATGAACAGGGGAAGGACGGGAATGACCACCTTGCTGACGATGTCCAGCACGATGGCCTGGAACTCCTCCAAAACGGCGGTAATGGTCCGGGCCTTTGTCCACACGGCGGCAAGGCCCAGGAGGACGGAGAGGACCAGGGCGCTCATGACGGGCATGATCTGCGGGATATCAAGCTGGAAGGCCACAGGGGGCAGCTCCCGCAGGCCCTCCGCCTGGGCGGCGATATTCAGGTGGGGGATGATGGCGTAGCCGGAACCCATGGAGAGAAAAGCGGCCAGAATGCTGGAGACGTAGGCCAGAGTGACGGCCACAGCCAGCATCCGGGTGGCGTTTGTTCCCAGACGGGTGATGGAGGGGGCAATGAAACCAATGACAATAAGGGGTACGCAGAAGGTGATGAGCTGGCCCAGGATATATTTGACGGTGACCACGGCCACCATGGCCTCCTGAGGCAGTATAAGGCCTAACAGAACGCCGGCCAGGATGCCCAGCAGAAGCCGGGCGGGGAGACTTTTGAGGAACTTCATGGAAATCAACTCCTTGGGGTAAGATAGGGAGAGAAAATTCTTTTTCAGTATATGGCCGGACGGGGGAAAAGGGTGACAAAATCACCATGAGGAGGGAAAGAAAGGCTCTTTGCAAACGGAGAAAAATATGCTATAATAACAGGCAAGAAAAACGAGGTGGTTTCTGTGGCGGAAAAGCTGGGTATCTATATCCATATTCCCTTCTGCAAAGCCAAGTGCGATTACTGTGATTTCTACTCTCTGCCCGAGCGGGAGGGGACTATGGACGATTACCTGAAGGCCCTCATCGCCCATATCAAGGAGACAGCCCCTCTGGCCAAAGGCTGGCAGGTGGACACTGTCTATATTGGCGGGGGAACTCCCAGCTTCTTTGGGGCCAAGCGCCTTTCCGCCCTGCTGGGGGAGGTCAAAAAGCGGTTTAATGTAGCCCGGGACGCCGAGATCACCTGCGAGGCCAACCCGGAGAGCGTGGATCTCAAATTTCTGAAAACCGTTCGCCGGGCCGGGGTGAACCGGCTGAGCCTGGGGATGCAGTCGGCCTGTGATGCGGAGCTTCACGCCGTTCACCGGCTCCATGACTTTTCCCAGGTGGTCCAGGCTGTTCAGTGGGCTCGGAAGGTAAAACTGAAAAACATCTCTTTGGACCTTATCTACGGCCTGCCGGGGCAGGATATGCAGACCTGGCAGAAGAGCGTGGAGGCGGCCCTCTCGCTGGAGCCGGAGCACCTTTCCTGCTATGGGCTGAAGGTGGAGCCGGGCACTCCCCTGGACGGACGGGTCATGCGGGGAGAGGTGCTGCCCGACGACGACACCCAGGCAGATATGTACCTGTGGACGGTGGAGCGGCTTCAGAAGGCGGGCTACCCCCAGTATGAGATCTCCAACTTTGCCCGGCCCGGCTTCCAGTCCCGGCACAACCTGAAATACTGGATGAGCAGGCCCTACATCGGCTTCGGCCCCGGAGCCCACTCGGACTTCGGCGGGCGGCGGTACTCCTTTGTCCGGGATCTGGACAAATATATCATGGGGATCCTGAACGGCGGCCGGGTCATCGACGAGGACCAGCTCATCCCCCACCGGGAGCGGGGGGGAGAGTACCTCATGCTCCGGCTCCGCACGGTGCGGGGGATTGAGGAGTGGGAGTACCGGCGGGAGTTCTCCATGAACTTCGACCCCTTGGAGCAGAAGCTGGAGGAGTATGAGCACCAGGGTTGGGCGGCCAAGAAGGACAGGCGGTGGCACCTTACCCCCAAGGGCTTTCTGGTGTCCAACCAGCTCATTGGGGACCTTCTCACCATCCAGGAGGTGGAGACCCTGCAAAGCGCTCTGCCCCGGCTCCGGGCCCAGGGAAAACAGCTCCGGGGCCAGTGATCGGCAGGAAAAATCTGCATGGTTACCGTTGTGTTTCATTTGCCGCCGGGCGGTTTACAATGGGACCTTAAATGTGCTATGATAGGCGTACCGAGCTGGGCCCGGTGCGCCTTTTTGAAACGAACTTCAGCAAAGGAGATACTATGAAGCATTTTACGAAACGGCTGTCCGCGGCGGGCCTTGCCCTGTCGCTGTTGGCGGGCCAGAGCGCCATGGCCTCCGAGGCCATGGGCCATGACCTTCATGAGAGCACCACCCGGCTTTCCGCCGGCACCAGCATCACCAAAGAGCTTTTCTGGAGCGATACATATTCCGATCTGCGTACCGGGCAGTACCTCACATACGTCCCCAACGCCGACGTGACCCCCGCAGTGGCTTACGGCGGCGATTGGGTGCTGAACAAGGCCACACTCACCGCCATGGCCCAGTCCCTGGAGGCCCAGGGCAGGCGGGTGGTAGGCGGCGCCAACGGCGACTTTTACGTGGTGGCCACCGGCCAGCCCTTGGGCATTGTGGTGACGGAGGGCGTAGTCCGTTCCTCCTCGTCTTATCACTATGCCATCGGCTTCCGCGCTGACGGCACCGCCTTCATCGGCCGGCCGGGGATGACCGTCACCGCTACCATGAACGGGGAGCGGGTGAACGTGCCCGGCGGCATCAACAAGGTCCGTCAGCTCACGGGTAAGGACAACGGGGGGCTGCTGCTCCTCACCGGGGACTTTGGGTCCTCCACCCAGAATACCTCCCCCGGCGTGGACGTGGTGCTGCGGCCGCTGGAGGACCAGTGGGCGGTTTTAGAGCCTCCTGTGACCGGCGAGCCGCCCGTTTCCGACGTTGTCCCAGAGCCTGTTCCGGAGCCTACAGCATCCCCGGAAGGAGAGACAGCGGGGGAGAGCGAGGCTTTGCTTCCCCCGGAGGGGGAGAAAATGCCCTCTGAGGGGGAGGAGACCTCCGCTGAAGGGGAGGAGACCCCTGCCGAAGGGGAAGGGCAGGAGCCGGCGGACCCTGTGCCATTTACGGACTCGGGAGCGGACCTGCCCCGGTCCAAGGAACTGAAGATCAACAGCCGCACCCGCTGCCAGGTGGTGTCGGTCAATGAGGCCACGGGGGCGGGCGCCATCCCTGAGGGCTGCTTTGTTCTCACCATGAACGGCAAGGACGACGAAACTATTTTGGCTAAGCTCCGGGCGCTCCAGCCCGGCAGCCAGGTGGACATCGACGTCCAGTGCGCCGATCCCCGCTGGGCGGAGTGTACCGAGGCCATCGGCGGGATGTACCGGCTTTTGGAGAACGGGGAGATCGGCAAGAACCTGAGTGCCGAGCGCACCGCCCGCACCGCCATCGGCATCAAACCGGACGGCACGGTGATCTTCTACACCATGGACGGCAAGCAGCCCGGTTACAGTGTGGGCGCCACCTTCACCCAGATCGCCATGCGGCTCAAGGAGATGGGATGTGTGGAGGCCATCGGCCTGGACGGAGGCGGTTCCACCATGATCGGTGCGGCCACCCCGGCTCAGGATGTCTTTCAACTGACCAACAAGCCCGCAGACGGAAGTCAGCGGGCGGTATCCACCGCCATCTTCCTGACCACCGGCCTCACCGCCACCGGGGAGCCCGGCTACCTTCAGGTGACGCCGGCGGCGGACTTTTTGCTGGCGGGAGCCAGTGCGGGGATGTCCGCTGACCTTATCGACACGGGTTACCGGGCTATGGGTCCCGCCGCCAGCCCGGTCTATACCGCCCAGGGGGGCGGGACGGTGAACGGAAATGTGTACACGGCCGGAGCGGAGAGCGGCAGCGTGACCATTACCGCTCATCAGGGAACAAGTCTGACGGGCAGTGCCATGGTGACGGTAGTCAAGACACCGGACGGCATCAGCCTCACCAATGAAGCCACCGGGAACCCGGTGACCACCGTGGCCCTGGAGCCGGGGGAGAGCATTGATTTGAAAGCCTCCGCCGTTTGGCGGAAGCAGACGCTTCTGTCTCAGGACAGCTGCTATGTCTGGAAGTGTGACGCTCAGGTGGGTACCATCACCTCTGACGGTGTGTTCACCGCCGGGGAGAAGTCGGCTGCGGGCAATCTGGCGGTCACTGCCGGGGACAAGTCCCTGACCATTCCGGTGAGCGTGGCAGGCCACATCAAGACTCTGGCGGACTTTGAGGGGGAGAATCCCTTTACCACCAACGAAAACGCCGCGGCCATCCTGACAGGGGACCTGACCCATGTGAAGGCCGGGTGGAAGAGCCTGCTGGTGGACTACAACGTGGATGAGAAGGGGGAGGCCCGGTTTGGCGCCGGCCTTGTTATCCCTGCCGGGGAGAACCATTTGGGCTTCTGGCTCTACGGCGACGGGTCGGGTAACGGTCTTGCACCCCTATGTCTGACCGGGGACGGGGAGATCACAGGACCGGAGACGGTGCTGGACTTTACCGGCTGGAAGCATATTGTCCTGGCCCTGCCCCAGGGAACGGAGAAGCTGGGCGGCTTCCTCATCGCCCAAAAGGAGGAGACGGGAGTCGGACGGCTGTGGCTGGACCAGCTTACCACCGCCAACGAGGCGTTGGAAGATATGACGCCCCCGGTGGTCCACGTGAAGGTGGAAAATAACGTTCTCACTGCCACGGTGGAGGACAATGTGGACAAGGCTTTTGCCACAGGCCAGGTGACGGCCCAGTTGGATGGCAAGGACCTGCCCGGAAGCTGGAATGCCACCAGCGGTACCTTTACCGCAGCGCTGCCTGCTTCCGACGGCCTTTCCCACCGCCTCACGGTGACAGCCGCCGACCAGAGCGGCAACCTGGGCCGGGCTTCCTGGGACATCCAGGGGGAGAGCCAGATGAGCTTTGCCGACATGGAAAACCACTGGGCGGCCTCCTTTGCAGGCTACCTCTATGAGCAGGGCATCACCAAGGGCGTGTCTGCGGAGGAAGGGGTGGTCTACTACCAGCCCGGCGCCAACATCACCCGGGCGGAGTTTTTCACCATGGTGGCCCGGTGGATGGGGCTGGACCTTGCCCAGTATGAGAGCGTGGAGCTGCCCTTTGCCGATGTGAATGAGATCCCGGAGTGGGCCCTCACGGCGGTGAAGGCCATGTACCAGAAGGGCATCGTTCAGGGCAGCCTGGAGAATGGGGCCCTCTACGCCCATCCCGGCGCTACCATCACCCGGGGGGAGGTCATGACCATCCTGGGCCGGACCCAGCAGAGAGGCTGGGGGGAGGATGACCTAAGCCGGTTCAGCGACCAGGACGGCGTGGCCGACTGGGCCCGGGGTTATGTGCAGGTGCTGGTGGGCCAGGGCATCGTCAACGGCTATGAGGACGGGACCTTGAAGCCCGGGGCATCCATGACCCGGGGCGAGGTGGCCAAAGTGCTGTACGCTTTCCGGTAAAAGTCTCTCTATATATGCCGGCGACACCCCGCCGTGTTGCATGAAACGATACATCTAAAGGGAAATTGTAACCAAATCTTAATATAGAGGACGTTTGGGTACAACTTTCTGGGCACAAAATGAGCCCCGGTCTGAAAAGACCGGGGCTCATTTTGTGTGTAGGGTTCAGTAGCGGGCCATGGCGGCCTTGACGGCCTCGATAAGGGCGGCGCGGGCCCCCTTGTCCTCCATGGCGGCCACTCCCGCGATGGTGGTGCCGTTGGGGGAACAGACCATGTCCTTGAGCTGGCCCGGGTGCATCCCGGTCTGGAGGAGCATTTTGCCCGACCCGGCCATGGCCTGGGCCGCCAGGTCGTAGGCGGTCTGCCGGGGCAGGCCGTACATGACCCCGGCATCGGCCAGAGCCTCCGCAATAAGGGCAAAGAAGGCGGGGGAGCAGGAGCTCACCGTGCCGCCGATGTTCATGAGATGGCTGGGCAGAGTGACCACCTCACCCAAAGCGGCCATCCACCGGGAGACCTCCTCAAATTCCGCCGGGGTAAGGGAGTGGGCTTCCTCCAGGATCAGCACGCCGTCCCCCACCAGAGCGGGGGTGTTGGGCATGATGAAAAGGTGGTGGGTAGAGGGGTCCAGGATGGTTTCATACCGGGCGAAGTCCCAGCCGGCGGCCACAGAGAGGAGGACCTTGTTCTTCAGAAGGCCCTTCAGGGGGGCCAACACCTCCTCCACCAGGTAGGGCTTCACCGCCACCAGCACGGCGTCGGAACGCTCCACCAGCTCCTCCGGGGTGGCGCAGGGCCGGAAGCCCTGGGCCTGGGCGGTCTGGGCCAGCTTGTCGGGGTGGGGGGTGTAGGCAAAAATGTTTTCCGGGGCCAGAACGCCTTTTTGGATGAGACCGCCGGAAACGGCCTTCGCCATGTTGCCCATGCCCAAAAATCCAAGTGTTTTCACGGTGTAACCTCCTCGTTTGTGTTTTGGGGAATATAGCCTTTACCACCGCAATGGGGGCAGAGCTCCTTGGTGACGGTTTTGCTGGTGCCCAGGAGATGCTTTTTGACCTTGACGACCCGGCCGGTGCCCTCGCAGCTCTGGCAGCGGACGCAGCCTACCGGGAGCTCTGGCTTGTTTGGGCCGAAGGACTCGCCGAACATGTCATGGAAGGTCTGGGACACCTGGTCCACATCAGGGTCGGCGAAATCGAAATTCTTTTTCTCCTCCCCGTGGGAAAACTGAAATTTGAATCTGTCTTTCATGAAATGATCCTCCTTTACTCCCTGGGGAGCAGGTCGGCGCTTACGGGGATATCAGTCCGGGGGACTTTGGACCAGTCGAAAGTCTGGGCCAGCTCCGTCGCTGATACGGGGGCGGGGGTGGGCTGTTGGCCCGCCAGGTGGGCCAGGATGCCCAAAAGCGCCTCGGGACGGAAACGCTGCCGGAGAGCGCCCATGTCCAGATCGGCGTCACGCTTGGCAAGGCGGCGGCCATCAGGGGCCACCAGCAAGGGAACGTGGCAGAACCGGGCGGGCGGAGTCAGGCCCAAGGCCTCATAAAGCCAAAGCTGCCGGGGGGTGGAGGAGAGAAGGTCCCGGCCCCGGACCACCTCGGTGATACCCATGGCGGCGTCATCCACCACCACGGCAAGCTGATAGGCCCAGGCTCCGTCCCAGCGGCGGATGGGGAAGTCGCCGCAGTCGAGAGCAAGATTTTCACTGTATACGCCCTGGAGGCCGTCGGGGAAAGAGACGGCCTTTTGGGGGACTTTTACCTTCCAGTTGGGGGGACGGGTCAGGGTACGCAGGGCGACTTCCTCCGGGGTGAGGGCGGCGCAGGGGCAGGAGGGGGAGGTGTCGGGGCCGTGGGGGGCCTCGCTGAGCCGCTGGTGCCGGGTACAGAAGCAGGGGTACACAAGATTTTTGCATTTCAACTTCTCAAAGGCGGCCTCATAAAGGTGACCCCGGTTGGACTGCCAGCAGGCAGGGTCCTCGCCGCCCTCATCCCAATCAAGGCCCAGCCAGCGAAGGTCCTCCATGAGCCTGTGGGCGTACTCCGGCTTGCAGCGGTCAGGGTCCAGGTCCTCGATGCGCAGGACCAAGGCGCCGCCTTCATGCCGGGCGGACAGCCAGGCCAGGAGGGCGGAAAAGAGGTTGCCCAGATGCATCCGCCCGCTGGGGGAAGGGGCAAAACGGCCTTTCACTGTTCAAAGACCATGGTGGCGAAGTAGTCCTCCGGGGTCTCGGCCCGGCGGATCAGCTTCACGGTGCCGTCCTCCCGGAGGAGGAGCTCCGCCGAGCGGAGCCTGCCGTTATAGTTGTAGCCCATGGAGAAGCCGTGGGCCCCTGTGTCATGGATCACCAGCAGGTCCCCAATGTCGATGTCGGGCATGGGCCGGTCCACGGCAAACTTATCGTTGTTTTCGCACAGGCCGCCCACCACGTCGTCCACATGGCGGAGGGGTTTGTCCTCCTTACCCATGACGGTGATGTGGTGGTAAGCCCCGTACATGGCGGGGCGCATCAGGTTGGCGGCGCAGGCGTCCACCCCCACGTACTCCTTATAGGTGTGCTTAAAGTGGAGGACCTTGGTGACAAGGCACCCGTTGGGCCCCAGCATATACCGGCCCAGCTCGGTGTAGATGGCAACGTCCCCCATGCCGGCGGGGACCAAGATCCGCTCATAGGCCCGGCGGACCCCCTCGCCGATGGCGAAGATGTCGTTTTTGGGCTGGTCGGGGCGGTAGGGGATACCTACGCCGCCGGAGAGGTTGATGAAGGTGATTTTGCAGCCCGTCTCCTTTTCCAGGTCCACCGCCAGCTCGAATAGAATGCCTGCCAGGGCGGGGTAGTAATCGTTGGAGAGGGTGTTGGAGGCCAGAAAGGCGTGGAGGCCGAAATGCTTGACCCCCATGGCTTTCAGCTTTTTATAGCCGGCAAAGAGCTGCTCCCGGGTGAAGCCGTACTTGGAGTCCTTGGGGGTGTCCATGACCTGAAAGCCCTCCTTGGAGGCACCCAGCCGGAAGACTCCGCCGGGGTTGAAGCGGCAGGAGATGGTCTCAGGGATATAGCCCAGAGTTTCCCGCAGGAAGTCAATGTGGGTGAAGTCGTCCAGGTTGATAATGGCCCCCAGCTGGTTGGCCAGACGGTATTCGGCGGCGGGAGTCTCGTTGGAGGAGAACATGATCTCCTGGCCCCCGAAGCCGCACTTGTCCACCAGCATCAGTTCGGTGAGGGAGGAGCAGTCCACCCCGCAGCCCTCCTCACGGAGGATCTTCAGAATGGCGGGGGTAGGGGTGGCCTTGACGGCAAAGTATTCTTCGAACCCCGGATTCCAGGCGAAGGCGGCCTTCAGGTCCCGGGCGGTGCGGCGGATGCCTGCCTCGTCATAGAGGTGGAAGGGGGTGGGGTAGGTCTGGGTGATGGCCTGTAGCTGGGGCAGGGTGACGAAAGGGGTTTTCATGGGATCACGTCCTTGGAAAAATTCTTCTCAAATACTACCCCAGGAAGGGGCAAAAGTCAACGCCCGAAAGAGAAGAAGCGGAGAAAATTTTGTGCAAAACGAAAAAAGTGGGGGAAAATTAAAATTGACGCTTGCCTTTTGGGGAAAACTCTGGTATGATACGACACAATGAGAAGGGAGGGATCAGCCATGACGGAGTGGAAAAGAAAGCCTTTTTTGATTTCGCTGGGGGCTGTTCTTCCCTTTTTTGATGGGTATTCATTTTGAGACGACCGCTTTTGTGGTCGTCTCTTTTTTTGCCCATCGGTACACAGCCGCGTAAGAAGAGAAAGGAGAAATCATTATGGATCAAGAAGCCATCCGCGACGCCCGGAAGCTGGGGGTACCCAAAATGCTCCTGCTGGGACTCCAGCATATGTTCGCCATGTTCGGGGCCACCATTCTGGTGCCCATCCTGGTCAACTCCCAGGAGTTTCCCTTACCCCTCAGCATTCAGACCACCCTGTTCTTCGCCGGGGTGGGCACCCTCTTTTTCCACCTGTGCACCAAGATGAAGGTCCCCGCCTTCCTGGGCTCCTCCTTCGCCTTCCTGGGCGGCTTCGCTGCCATGGGCGCCATGAACGCCGGCATCTATGCGGGTATGGCGCCCGCCGAGAAGCTCCAGTACGCCTGCGGCGGTATTGTGGCGGCCGGGCTTCTCTACCTGCTGCTGGCCCTGGTGGTCAAGCTGGTGGGGGTCCACAAGGTCATGCGGTTCCTGCCCCCGGTGGTCACCGGCCCCATTATCATCTGTATCGGTTTGAACCTGGCCCCCTCTGCCGTCAACAACGCCTCCACCTGCTGGTGGCTGGCCCTCATCGCCATGGCCATCATCATCGTGTGCAACATCTGGGGCAAGGGTATGATCAAGATCATCCCCATCCTGCTGGGCGTGGTGGGAGCCTACATCGTGGCTGTCCTCACCCGGCAGGTGGACTTCAACAGTGTGAAGGAGGCCGCCTGGATCGGCTTCCAGCCCTTCATTACCGATTTCGGCGGCTCCATCGCCAAGTTTGACCTCTCGGCCATTCTGGTCATGGCCCCCATCGCCATCGCCTCCATGATGGAGCACATCGGCGATATGTCCGCCATCTCGGCCACGGTGGGGTCCAACTTCATGGAGGACCCCGGCCTTCACCGGACCCTCGTCGGTGACGGTATCGCCACCGCCCTAGCGGGACTGTTCGGCGGCCCTGCTAACACCACCTACGGCGAGAACACCGGCGTTCTGGTCCTCTCCAGGGTCTACGACCCCCGGGTCATCCGCCTTGCCGCCGTCTACGCCCTGGTCCTTTCCTTCAGCCCCAAGTTTGCCGCCCTCATCGGCTCTCTGCCCTCCGCCATCATCGGCGGCGTCAGCTTCATCCTCTATGGCATGATCTCCTCCATCGGCGTGCGGAACGTGGTGGAGAACCAGGTGGACTTTACCAACTCCCGGAACCTGATTATCGCCGCTGTCATCCTGGTTTGCGGTCTGGGCTTCTCTTCGGGGCTTACCTTCCAGGTGGCGGGAGCCAGCGTGACCCTCACCGGCCTTGCCATCGCGGCCATTGCCGGCATCGTTCTCAACGCCATCCTGCCCGGCAATGATTACGAGTTCGGCAAGGACACCGGCCATAATTCAGGCAGCTTGGGTAAGTATTGAGTAAAGCGCCCGGTTATAAGGACCTGCCGGCCCCGGCCCCTCATGCCATGAGGGGCCGGGGCTTTTTCCTGAGAAAAGCCAAGAACGAAACGATAAAAATTATTATTATCGCCTTAGATATATTGAATTTTATACCAAATTGTGATAAAATAATCGTGTATAAGTATATAAAAGAAGAAATGGACATTTGTGAAGGGTAAATCCTACAAAAACGGACAACAAATTTTGTGGGGTTCGACGAAAAAGATTGTAAGACTCTTTGATATTTGTAACCGGTTTTGTAACTGCCGTTTGCTATAATAACATAAGTAGAAATATCTTACATTTCAACGGGGTGTCACTATATGCCAACCAAAAAAGAGATGAAAAAGCTGCGCCGGGATGAGCTGCTGGAGATGCTCATCGACCAGACCAAGCAGAAGGACGCACTGCAGCAGAAGCTGGACGAGGCGGAGGAGAAGCTCAAAAGCCGGGAGATCGCGCTTCAGGAGGCCGGTACCCTTGCTGACGCGGCCCTCCGGCTCAGCGATATCTTTGAGGCCGCCGACAGCGCTGCCTCTCAATACCTGGAGAACGTCAGGACCCTCACCGAGCGGAAGAAGACCGCCATCCAGCAGATGGAGGAGGAGACCCGCCAGTCAGTGGAACGCCGGCTTGCCGAGGCGAAGCAGTCCGTGGAGCGTCAGCTCAGCGATACCGCCGAGAAATGCCGGGCCATGGAGGAGGAGACGGAGAAAAAATGCGCTGCCATGAAGCACCAGGCCCAGAAGGAGGCAGACGCCTATTGGGCGGAGGTCTCCCGGAAGCTGGAGCAGTATCTTGAGGACCATGAGGAGCTGGCCGAATGGCTGCTTCGCCGACAGCTTAATAAGGCTCGGGAGGAGAAAGCGTGAAGAAGAATATGCCGCGGGAGATCCCCGATGTAGATCTTCTGGAGGAGGAGCTCCACCGGGAGAAATACAAGAAGCGTTACCGCAAGGTCCTTCGGAGCACCATCTATACCCTTATTACCGTGGCGGCCGCCGCGGTCCTCATTGCCACCCTGTTTCTCCCGGTGCTCCAGATCACCGGCACCTCCATGGCGCCTAACCTGGTGGAGGGGAACATCGTGGTTTCCGTCAACGGCTCACGGTACCAGCCCGGCGACGTCATCGCCTTCTACTTTGACAACAAGGTCCTGGTGAAGCGGGTCATCGCCACGGCGGGCCAGTGGGTGGACATTGACGAGGAGGGCAACGTTTTTCTGGACGGCGAACCTCTGGACGAGCCCTACATCACCGAGAAGGCCTTTGGCCAGTGTAATATCGACCTGCCCTACCAGGTCCCCGAGTCCCATGTTTTCGTCATGGGCGACCACCGGAGCGTATCCCTGGACTCCCGCAACACGGCGGTGGGCTGCGTGGCCGGTGAGCAGATCGTGGGCCGGCTGGTTTTCCGGGTCTGGCCCTTTGAGTTCTTTGGGCCGATTTGAGCCTGCAGCATACTATATATAGTAGGGCCCACAAGGGGGACATTCGGAAAAGCTATACAAAATATACAAACTTTGACAAAAAAATTTATGAAAATTGACGAAAATTTTTGTAAGTATTTTTGCGATTTGTAACCGGTTTTGTAACCACTGTGTGCTATAATATGGTTGTAATGGAAAAGGGCCAAAGGCGTACGCCTTTGCGTTATGCCCCCGGGGGGCATAACAGAAGGTTTGGGCCCCTGATACAAAACCAACTTTGGAAGAAAGGAGGGCGTGAGAATGGAAAGCATGAGAAAAGAAGCGCGGAAGTATCTGGCCAAGCAGCGGCGGACCCAGCGCTGGCAGAAGGTCGTCACCACACTGGCGGGCGTGGTCGTGTTCTGCACCACTTACGCCCTTATCCTTCCTGCCATCACCATGACCACCCCTCTGGTGTGCGAAAAGGAAGAGCACACCCACACCGAGGCGTGCTACGCCGTGGAGACTGTCACCCATACCCGGCAGCTCGTCTGTGAGGAGCCCGAGGCGGAGCCCCACACCCACGACGAGAGCTGCTACACCCAGGAGACCACCTACGCCTGCGTCCTGGAGGAGACGGAGGGCCACATCCACAGCGGGGACTGCTACACCATGATGAAGGGCGAGCTGACCTGCACCACCGAGTTTGACACCGTGGAGCGGGAAGTGACCGAGGAGGTCGCCCGGCAGGTGGAGCATGAGACCACCGACGAGGAGGGCAACCCTGTCACCGCACTGGAGACCGTTACCGAGGAAGTTACCCGTACCGTCACCGAGGAGGTCCCCCATGTCCACACCGACGACTGCTACGCCTGGACGGAGGAGCTGACCTGCGGCCTGGAGGAGACGGAGGGCCACACCCATACCGAGGCCTGCGGGGCCGAGACGGTTGAGGCCCTCTCCTGCGGGAAGGAAGAAACTGAGGGACATACCCATACCGATGATTGCTACCTCATCCCTGAGAACGAGGGGGAGACCGAGGAGGGAAAGACCCTCATCTGCGAGCAGGAAGAGCATGTCCACGACGACAACTGCTACCTGGCTCTGGAGCTGGAGGAGAAGGTCAAGTATTACTGCGGTTTCGATGCCGAGCACACCCACGCCGAAGACTGTTTCTTTGAGGATGGCGCCCTGAAATGCACTATCTCCGAGCATACCCACACCGAGGAGTGCCTGGCGGAGCCCCTGCCCGAGCCTGAGCCTGTGGAGCTCTGCGAGACCTTCACCGCGGAGAGCGAGGACGGCGCGGTGATCCTGACCCTTCACGTCAGCGGCACGGTCCTTTTGCCCCAGGCGGAGGCTGCCGAGGGCGAGGAGATCCAGGAGTCCGGCTTTGAATTGGTCCTCACCGAGAGCAAGGATCTGGACGCTTACGACGCGTATATTGAACTGGCTTCCGAAGAAGGCGAAGTGGTGGCCATGGGCGTTTTGGATTACACGCTCACCTACAACGGTGAGCCTGTGGATCTGAGTGACTGTGAAATGACCGCCGAGGTCGTTCCCACCGAGGCGTTCCAGCAGTATATGGAAGATCCCCAGGCTCTGGGCCTTATGACGCTGGATGTGGTCGATGAGGATGAGACCTCCGATGAGGAGACGGAGACGCTGGAGACCCTGTTTACCGCCTACACCGAGCGGGAGGGCACCGTGGCCTATGCCCTCACCCGGGGCGCTAACCCCGAGTTTACGGTTGAATACTATGCCTATCTGGAGCGGGCGGTCAAGACGGATTATGGCCTGACACTGACGGATATGAACACATATAAGGCGTTCATCGGACAGGGCAAGCTGCCTGTCATCAATACCGAAGGCGGTAAACTGCCGGAAAATGGAAAGGGCAGATTTGAGTCGCCGAACAGCAATAACATTGCTTATTTGATTGTGGACAGCGAAGGCCGTATTGTTACGCAAAGACAGCTTACCGAGATTTATCAGTCGGAGCGGTTGACCTATCAGAAGGCTCCCGGTCTTAAGTATTTCAACATTGTTTTGAAGAATAAAGATTCTCAGTATAAGTTGACGCAGATCTGGGTCCTGAACGCCGGCGGAGATACGGAGAGTGAAGAGACGAACCGGTATGACGAGGAAATCAAAAAGGACTGGACGGCTTACGATTACTCCGATACCATCCGCTTCACAAATCGGCCGGAGACAGCAGCCGCCGATCCCGATAACTTCATTCTTATTGAAACGGACGCCGTTATTCGCTTGGTTTACGATACCAAAGAAGTGATAGAAAACCTTCCGGCTAACTTCTATGACTACAACATTACGGACGGCACAAAGACAACAGACGCCAATGGTATCATTCATGTTAAGACCCAAATGCAAGGTATCAACAGTAATGCCAACTACGCCGGGAAGACAGGCAGAAAGCTGGCCTTCGGCAATGGCAGCGTTGGAATGGGTAGAGAAGAGGAAATCTGGAAGGAAAATGTCTTGAATAAGGCCAATACAAGAAGCTTCTCAATTTCAGTCTTTGGATTGGCCCCGCGGGCAGAAAAAGTGATCACCAGCGAAGGAAAGACGGAGTATCGTATCCGCTATGACGAAGACCTGGCTGTTCCCAATTTATTTAATGAGGGCGCTGCTGTCGGCAAGACCACCTATTCCGCAAAAGAGGGCGAAATGTATTCCCTGAATTTTGAGCGGGTGGGCGATACCTATACGCTTAGCTCCGTGGAAGGGACTCAAGCCGCCAACCTGACACAGTTCAACCACCCGCAGTTTGGTGCCAATGCTCCCTACACCCATATTCTGACCAACAACTTTTGGCCGCTGGACAATGTAGAGGATCCCAATGCCGATGTCCTTTTCGGTTCCGTTGCCAATCAGAAAAAGATCTGGTTTGGAGACAATGAGTGGAAGTCTCTGCCAAATAACGACGATGGTCAGGACCACAACGCGTTCTTCGGTATGCAGTTTGCCGTCACCTTCGATCTTACCAAAAATTATGTGGGACCGCTGGAGTACTATTTCTTCGGTGACGACGATATGTGGGTTTTCCTGGATGAGCAGTTGGTTTGTGATATCGGAGGTGTTCACTCTGCCGTAGGCGAGTATGTGAACCTTTGGGATTATATCAACAAAGCCGACCTGGAAGCGTTGGCGGAGGACGAAACCAAGACGTATACCCTGACCTTCTACTATACGGAGCGGGGCGCTGGCGGTTCCACCTGCTGGATGCAGTTCACCCTCCCCACAGTGGTGGGCTTGGACCTGGAGAGCGAGCTGGAGAAGGAAGTAAACGCAGAAAATGGTTCTCTGTGGATCGAAAAGCAGCTTACCGGCGTGGAAAATACCGACTGGTTTGACTTTAAACTGGAGTTGGATGGTGTGAACACCTACGATAACTTCGTGATCCAGAATGCCAACGGTGAAGTTATCACCCAGGGCGACGGCGTGAAGGAATATATCAGTGGAAACGATGATACTTTCCGTCTCCGGGGCGGCGATGTTCTGGTGATACAAAAGCTTCCCAAGGGTACCAAGTATACCATCACGGAAGTCAATAACCAAGGCTATCATACGGAGAGTGCTACCTTCCTCTCAAGTGCAGAGAAAGAAGCAGAGAAGAATAATACCGAACTGCAAAAGACGGTGGTTCAGGGCAGTGTTGCTTCCGGCGACATTGAAGTGAATGACATTACCAAGGTCATCTTCACCAACACCGCCTCCTACGAGCTTCCCGCCACCGGCGGAAGCGGCACCACCCTCTGGTATACAATGGGGACCCTGCTTCTTGCGGGCGCGGCCTACCTGATGTATAAGAAAAGACAGTGGATCATGAGAGAGGGGGACGCCATGTGAGGATACACCGTCCCCCGGCAAGGAAAGAGACCCTGACCCAAAAGAAAGAAATGATTTGAGCGCCATATTTGAAAGGAGAAAAAACAATGAAAACCATGAAGAAGCTTGCCAGCGTCGCGCTGGCTCTGTGCCTGGCTCTCAGCCTGGCTGTTCCCACCCTTGCCGCCGAGGTCACCATTAAGCTGCCTCAGGCCGCCGAGGGGACCGATCCGAACGTCAGCGAAACCTACAAGGCCTACAAGATCTTTGATGCCGACGTGGCCGGTGAGGAAGTCAATGAGGCGAACAGCACCTTCGACCATGTGGCCTACAGCATTTCCGACAACAGCCCCTTCTATGCCACCGTCAACGGTTTTGCGGGTATCACCCTGACCGAGCTTCGGGAAGAGAACGGCGTTAAGACCTTCAACGTCGCAGTGGACGATACCTTTGTGGCCGCTGACCTGGCCGCCGCCCTTCAGGCCGTGGTGACTGCGGAGGGCTTTACTGGCGAGGCCATCGAGGCGGACAAGGCTGCCACCCTCACGGAAAATGCTACCTTGAATCTGACTGACGGCTACTTCCTGATCGTTGGCACTCTGGGCTCCAAGGCCATCCTGGACACTGTGGGCCAGCAGAACGTGACGATCACCACCAAGAACGAGCTGCCCACCATCAAGAAGGAGACTCCCGATGTCGAGGGCCTGAAGATCGGCGACACTGTTAACTACACCATCACTGTCCATGCCAAGGCCGGCGCCAGCAAGTACGTGGTCCACGACACCATGGGCATTGGCCTTACCTTTAATAACGACGTGGTGATCGAGGGCCTGACCGCGGGCGTTGACTACAATGTGGTGGCGGAAGGTTTGGAAGATAACTGTACCTTCCACGTGGTCTTTGCCCAGGATTATCTGAACACCATTGATGCGGCCAAGGATATTGTGATCACCTACTCCGCTACCATCAACAGCAACGCCACTATTTCTGTGGACACCACCACCAACAAGGCCACCCTGGACTATGGCGAGAACGGCCACACCGAGGAGAGCGAGGACACCCAGACCGAGACTCCCCTCTACAGCTTCGATCTGGCTAAGACCAACAGCGATCAGATGGGCAAGGAAGTCCTGACCGGCGCTGAGTTCTCCCTTTACGATGTGGCCGAGGGCGGCGAGGCCATTGCCCTTGTTCTGGTGGAGGATGCCGAGAATGGCAATTACTATCGTCCCGCCACTGCCGAGGATGCCACTACGACCACTGTCATCGAGGCCGGTGTCGTCACCATCAAGGGCCTGGGCAAGGGCACCTATTACCTCCAGGAGGATGTCGCGCCCGATGGCTACAACAAGCTGAACGCCCGCACCCCTGTGGAGCTTGGCCCCGACAAGAACCTGGGCGAGGTCGTGACTACGACCACTGGCGAAGGCGACGCCCTTAAGACCATTTACGTGAGCGGCGGTCTCCGCATCGAGAACCTCACCGGCGCTGAGCTTCCCGCCGCCGGTGGTATCGGTACCACCCTCTTCTACATCGGCGGCGGCGTCCTGGTGGCGGCTGCCGGCATCCTCCTCATCACCAAGAAGCGCATGGCTTCCGAAGAGGAATAAGAAGAGCGGAAAGCAGGTTAGTGAGGAAGCTTGGACCGGAGCGAGGGCGAGCGCAGGGCCGCATGGCGGCCCGCAGACCAGCCCGAGTCGTAGGGAAAGCGACCGAACGACCTGACCTGCTTGCAGCTCGACGGCCCCACACGCTCGAAAGAAAATAACTTGCAGATAGGGTGGTCAATGAAGTGAAAAAGAAATTGACCACCCTTCTGCTGGTCCTGATCCTTCTGTTGGGCGTGGGCCTTCTCCTGTATCCCTCCTTCAGCGACTACTGGAACTCCTTCCACCAGTCCCGGGCCATCGCCAGCTACGCCGAGAGCATCAGCGCCATCGACACCGCCGTCTATGAAGAAATGTGGAACGCCGCCGGGGCCTACAACCAGACCCTGGCTGCTAAGAGCAACCCCCTTTTCATGACGGAGGAGGAAAAGGAGACCTACAAGGGTCTTCTGGACGCTACCGGCACCGGCATCATGGGCTATATCCATATCCCCGCCATCCAGTGCGAATTGCCCATCTACCACGGCACCGACGAGTCGGTGCTCCAGATCGCCATCGGACATCTGGAGGGCACCTCCCTCCCTGTGGGCGGCCCCTCCACCCATGCCGTTCTCTCCGGCCACCGGGGCCTGCCCAGCGCCAAGCTGTTCACTAACCTGGACCAGCTCAGCGAAGGGGATGTGTTCATGCTCCGGATCCTGGACGAGACCCTGACCTATGAGATCGACCAGATCCACATCGTTCTGCCCCAGGAGCTGGACGACATCGCCATCCAGGAGGGGAAGGACTACTGCACCCTGCTGACCTGTACCCCTTACGGGGTTAACAGCCACCGGCTGCTGGTCCGGGGCCACCGCATTGCCAACCAGGCCCAGGCGGTCACCGTCCGGGTGACGGCGGAGGCCATGCGCGTCGAACCCACCATCGTGGCCCCCATCGCCGCCGTCCCCATGCTGCTGGTGCTGATGGTCTGGAGCATGACCCGCACCCCCAAAAAGAAGAAAAAGCCCGCCCAAAAGTCCGGCAAGCGGGCTGCACCACCAAAGAACGAATCCACTTCCACTGACAGCGGAACTGAAAGGCAGGAATCAGACCATGAAGAAAAAATTTGATTTCCGGCGCGTCACGGCGTTTTTGCTGTGTCTGCTGCTCTGCGGTGTCTCCTTGCCCCAGAATGCCTCCGCCGCCAAGCTGGAGGAGGTGGAGAGCTGTACTCTGGACCTCTCTTACACCATTAAGGTGGGGGAGGAGGAACAGAGCATGGAGAGCGTGGAGTTCCGCCTCTACCGTGTGGCTGAGATCACCGACGCGGTCACCTTCCGCCGTGTCGCGCCCTTTGACGCTTACGCTGTTACCGCCTCCGACTGGCTTTCCCGGGCGGCCACCCTGGCCGGTTATGTGGCCCGAGATAAGGTGGAGCCTACCGCATCCGCCGTCACAAACGGGGAGGGGAAGGTCTTCTTTGAAGCTCTGCTCCCCGGTCTTTACCTGATCGTGGGCGACAGCAAGACCATAGGCGACTACCGCTATACCCCCACCCCCTTCCTTCTGTCCCTGCCCTACACCGAGGACGGGGTGAGCTGGGAGCCCAATGTGGTGACCTTCGCCAAGTATACCCGCAACTATATCGGCGGTGGGGGAGGCCCTGATCCCAAGCCCCTTCAGTACCATGTGCTGAAGGTCTGGGAGGACAAGGGAAACGAGGAAAGCCGTCCCCAGAGCGTCACCGTGGACCTTCTCCGCAACGGCGAGGTCTATGACTCCGTGGAGCTGAGCGCCGGCAACAACTGGCGCCATGATTGGACCAACCTTTCCCCCAACGCCGACTGGCAGGTGACAGAGCGGGCTGTGGAGGGTTATACAGCATCCGTCTCTCAGAGCGGCATCACCTTTGTGATCACCAACACGCTTCGGAATTCGCCCCCTCATGGTCCGGGGGAGACCCCCTCTCCCGAGGAGACGCCGCCCCCGGAGGAGGATCTGGAGGACTGGGAACCTCCCTTGGGTGATATGAAGCTGGAGGATCCCCCGCAGGAGGAAGAGCTGGAGGACAATGAAGTGCCTTTGGCCAACCTTCCCCAGACCGGTCAGCTCTGGTGGCCGGTGCCCTTCCTGGCTATGGGCGGCGTTCTTCTGATGTTCCTGGGCTTTGCCCAGCGCCGGAGATGGAGCGCGGCCGATGATGAATAAGAAGGGCACCGCTCTCATCGTCCTGGGCCTGTGCCTTTTGCTGGGGGCGGCCGGACTGGCTGGGTACAACCTTTGGGATGAAAACCGGGCGGCCCAAAGCGTGGACAGCGTCATCCGGCAGATGGAGACCTTGATTCCCCAACATGGACCGGCGGAGCTCCCTGAGGGTATGATCCCTGACCATATTTTGGCGCCCAACATGGAAATGCCCACCATTGAGGTGGATGGCTATAATTATATCGGTTATCTCAACATTCCCGCCGTGGAAATCAGCCTACCCGTCATGGCGGATTGGAGCTACGACAACCTGAAAGAAGCGCCTTGCCGCTATGCCGGCTCGGCTTATCTGGATGATATGGTGGTCTGCGCCCACAACTACACCCGCCACTTTGGCCGCCTGGGGCGGCTCCGCATCGGTGACACCGTGGAATTTACCGATGTGGACGGAAACCTTTTTACCTATGTCGTGGCGGAAAAGGAACAGCTGGCCCCTGACGAGGCCAAGCAGATGCTCTCCGGGGACTGGGATCTGAGCCTTTTTACCTGTACCCTGGGCGGGCAATACCGCACCACCATCCGCTGTGAGCGGGTGGATGAAGTTTGAGTGTTTCTCTTTTTCATTCTTTTTTCCTTTCAGGGTGAGCCCCCGGCTGACCGCCGGGGGTTTGCTCTACTCTTAAATTAGCAATCAAATATGGAGAGTGCTAACATTTACAATTTGGACATAATTTGTGGTATATTTGTTCACAGCCTGCGAGTATACTAAAAAGCGTAAAGAGGACAAGAACTGGGAGGCGTTGAGCCTCCACCGGAAAGAAAGCGAGTGAGTCCCATGGAGCCCCAGTATTTTTAGCAGATAAAAATAGTAAGTGCTAATCCAAAACAATCATTCTAAAATAAAAGGAGTCTTTCTTATGTTTGGTATGCTTCCCTTTGACCGCAGTGACAACAATATTTTCGATTCTTTCGACGCTTTTACCCGGGACTTTTTCCGGAAATCCAACGCCGAGCTGCCCGCCTTCCGCACCGACATTCGGGATACGGGTGACAGCTATGTGTTGGAGGCTGAGCTGCCCGGCTTCAAGAAAGAGGACATTTCCTTGGACCTGAAGGACGGTATTCTCACCATCACCGCCACCCACACCGAGCAGAGCGAGGAGGCCACCCAGGGTTCCTATATCCGCCGGGAGCGCCGCTACGGCTCCTTCCAGCGCAGCTTTGATGTCACCGGCATCGACGAGAGCGGCATCTCCGCCGCCTATGAGAACGGTGTGCTGGCTCTGAACCTGCCCAAGGCCAAGCCTGCTGAGCCTGAAGTCCGGCGCATTGCCATCCAGTAATGAAGATTTCAGCGTGACAAACAGCAAAAAGGGCCGACCGGTAAAAACCGGCCGGCTCTTTCTTTGCTTCTGCAAGGGAAGGAAGCTATTTCTGTCCCGTTTATGGGACCGGGAAAACTTGAAACCTTTTCCAATTTGATGTTGTGAGAAGTAGAAACGCTTCTGAAAGAGGTGAGAATGTGATGGTCTGTTTTGTCCAGAATGGGATCGTATACTGCCATAACTTTGTGGCTGCCTCTTTGGCTGACCGGGAGAGCCTTGGGGGAGCTTAGCTCCTATGGTTTTTACCAGATGGGGAGCCCTTGACAGGAGCCCTGGAAGCTGCTCGCCAAGCTCACCCAGGAGGAGGTGGTATCCAGTCTGCTCACCGGGACCATCGACCACAACACACGGAAGGATCTGTGGCTATCTCCGCAATAACGGAACAAAAGACAAAAAGAAGGTCCCGGACATTGTCCGGGACCTTCTGAGCGTTTACATTCCCATGTAGCTAAAGTGCATGTAATCGTGATAGCCTGAGCTGTCATCGCTGTCCCAGGCCCAGGCGTCGCCGCCCCAGGACCAGCCGTGCTCGGCAAAAATCCGTACCACCGAGCCGTTGGGGTCGATAGAGTAGGCGTTCGTCCCGGGCTGCCAGAGAGAACCGGCCTCGATTTTGCCCTCCCGGATCTGGTAGTTCTCGTCCCAGTTGATGTCGATGGCGGTGCCGCAGTTGTGCTCGCCGGTGGCGCTGTCTCCCCGCCAGCCATAGCCGCCAATATCCTTGATGGGGAATTGCTCGGGGTCGTTGTAGATCTCTGTGAAGATGGCCACTACCTCGTCGGCCAGGGCGGCGTGGATGGACAGGGAGGCGGTGGAGGATACCTTGTTGCCGCTGCTGTCCAGCTTCCAGACAGGGAAGGAGACGGTGGTCATGTTGGCCTCGGCCTCCGCCTTGTCGGCGAAGCGGCGTTTGTTTTCATCACCGAACAGGAGCAGATGCTTTCGGTCGCTCTCTCCCTGGAACCAGAGCCAGAAATCCTGGCTGTAGTAGTCGTCCCAATCGGCCTCCCCCCGGTCCACCTTGTCCCAGAATTCCTCCTGGGCAAGCTCTGCCTTGGTAAGGGGGCGGAAAACGAGGGTGTATTCCCGGCAGACAGAGCTGACCGACTGGCTGCCGCTGCTGTATGTATAGCCTTGGAGAGCGTTGGTATCGGCAAGGTTGAGGGTCCAGGAGCCGATGTGGCCCTCCACCGTCTGTTTATCCAGTGGGTTGCCGTTTTGGTCCACCAGATGGAGCGTGACCTCCATGGTTTCTCCGTAGCGGGCCCGATCCACCTGTTGAAGGATACGAAGCAGCAGCACGCTGCCGTCGCAGCGCTTGATGGTCTCATTTCCGCCGAAGGTGCCGTCATCCCGGCCGTTGACCACATAGAGGTCATAGAGCCGGTTCAGAGCGGACTGGTGGTTGGCGGAAAGCTCGTTCCAATCGGAGAAGGTCTCCCCGGCTGTGGAACCGTAGCGGTAGCCCGAGGCTCCCTCCGGCAATACCCGCTCCAGCAGCACCACGGCGTCCTGGCGGAGAATCGGGGTCTCCAGAAGGCTTTCCTCCACATTCAGAAAATCATCTTCTAACAGCAGTCCGCTGGCTTGGGCGGCGCAGTAACCGGACAGATACCAGGGAAGGGCCTCTGCCGTTACCACGGCATCATTCTCTGCATAATCCTCCGGGTAAAAGGCCCGCTCCAGCATGGTCAGGTACTGGCCCCAGGTCAAAGTGTCCTCAGGAGCGATGCGCCCGTCCTCATAGCCCTTAATGATGCCCAGGGCGATGGCTTCGTCCATCTCGGTATAGGCCCAGTGGCTCTCAGGCAGGTCGGGATAGTCGGCGGCCATAGCTCCGGCGGGCAGGAGAAGCAGGAGGGAAAAGGACAGACAGAAAAGATAACGTAACAGCTTTTTGCACTTCATGGGAAACTTCCTTTCTTTGGACGATGAATATAGAATTATTATAGTCTGATAAAAAGAAGGAAGCAAGAAAAAAGTCGAAAAACCCAGAAAAAACCGGCTCCCCGTTTTCGGGGAGCCGGTTCATACAATTTGGTAAAAGCTTATCGGTAAAAGGCGTGGGCGCCGATGGTGGTCACATAGGTGCAGTGACGGGCAGCCCAACTATTGGGGGCGGTGCGGGGATTGAGGAAGTAGAGGGAGTTTCCTGCGGTGTTGGCACCATCCAGACACAGCTTGGCAGCGATGATGCTCTCCTCGTTGGGCTCCAGCTTGATGGTGCCGTTGGACACCGGAGTGAACTGGCTCCTCTGGTAGATGACAGAGTACACCGTGTTGGGGAAAGTGGAGCTGGCAACCCGGTTCAGTACCACATTGCCCACGGCGATCTTGCCCACCAGGGGCTGATTGCCGCTCTCGGCGTTGATGATGTGACTGAGCCAGTAGAGGTCGTCGGCATTGTAGGTCTCCTCAAAGGAGGCGATGGGACCCGTTCCCGCGGTGAGGACCACATCGTTGGCGATGGGGTCCCAGGCCACATTAGCACCCAGAACAGTACCCAGGATCCGGACAGGGACCAGCAGCGCTTCGCCGTCCGTCTTCACGCCCTGGGGCAGATAGAGGTAGCGGCCATTGGCCACCAGATAAGGCCGGTCGGCATAGATGGTGAGGTTGAGTCCGGGGGCGGTGACCACCGCCGTATTGCCCTCCCGGGCGTTCACCGCATCGGGATAGAGGGCCTGGACCACAGGCCAATAGGAGACGAAGGTGGTATTGTTGCTCTGTTGGGGCAGAACATCAAGGGTGATGGCGGCGTCGTTGATGATGATATCGACGCCATTGCTTTCGATGGCTATGGCGGTAGCGCCCAGTCCCAGGGCCAGGCACAAAGACAGAGCCAAAGAGATGATCTTTTTCATGATTTGGAATTTCCTCCTGATCACAATTTCGGTAGGCGGGTTGTAACATTTCTTTACCAAATTGTAACCATATTGTAACCTATTTTATACCAAAAATCAAGAAAGATTTTGCAGAAATGGCAATATGACGAAAAAAGACGGGTTTCGAACTGAAAAAATTATATAGAAAAGTTACAAACAGAAACGGAAAAGAAATGGTTGTATTCCTTGTGCCGCAATGGATACATAACTATTCTGCCCGGATTTTTACCATCCTATCATTGGGACAAAAAAAGGGTTCCGGAATCAGCCCGAAACCCCTTTTTTGTATATTTTTGAAATCTTATTTATAGAACCAGTGGACGCCGATGGTGGTAATGTAAGTGCGGTTTTCCATGGTCCAGTGGTTGCTGGTGAGATCAGGGGCCAGAAAGTAAAGGCTCTCACCAACTGTGTTGGCCCCCTCCAGACAGGCAATAGCGGCATCGACACTCTCGGCGGTAGGATCGTTGTAGATGGTGCCGTTGCGCACAGGTTCAAACTGGCCGCCCCATCGGTCGTCAAAAATGACGCCGTAGATAGTGTCGGGGAAATCGGAACTTAGGACCCGGTTCATGACCACGTTGCCCACAGCGATCTTGCCCTCCCAGCTTTCCCCCTGACTTTCCGCTGAGATAATGCGGGAGAGCCAGTATAGGTCCTCCTGGGAATAGGAGGGGGACTCCGTAGCCGGCTCTGAGTCGGTGGCGGTAGGCTTGGTAGGGGAGGAAGAGGGCTTAGGGGAGGTGACCGGAGGGGAAGTTTTCCTGGCGGTGAGGGACACTACTTCGGTGCTGCTGTTCCAGTTCACATCCAGGTCCAGGACTGCGGCCAGAGGGCGAATGGGGACTAAAGTGCGGTCGTTTTCCAGCCGGACGGGAAGATCCAATGTGATTTCCTTCCCGTCCAGAACCAGAACCGATTCTCCGGGGGTGGCGGTAAGGGTGGTACCATTCTGAAGAACGGTGGCCCGACCGTTTTCCCAAGAGACCTGGGCGTCAGGACACAGCTTTTCAGTCAAAAGCCGAAGGGAGACGTAAGTGGTGTTGTTATAAACGGGGGTTGCACCTATGTCCAGAGGGGCATTGTCCAGGGTCAGGCTGATCCCATGAACAGAGGAAGTGAGCAGGCAGGCCCCCAAAGTGAGGGCAGTGATCTGTCGTTGCAGTCGCTTCATGGTAAAACTCCTTTGCTTTAGTTTGTAACCAAATTGTAACCTTTCCAAAAAGATGTTTCAACCCACAATGTTTTCCATGGAAAACACAGGAAAAAAGCCCCGGCAGAGCCCTTTGGCTCTGCCGGGGAAAAACGGGGTTTACATGATATGCTCCTGACAGAAATTGTCCAGGACCCGGACGCCCATCTCCTCCCGGTCAGCCACCGGGAATTTCCGGATGGTCACATCGTCCACCTCAGAGCAAAGACGGTCCTCCGGGTTCAGGCGCAGACTGTCCTCAGGCCAGGCGGTGGCCTTTCTCTTTTTGGACGGACCCTTCTTCATCTCGTTCACCCCCAGAGAAAGTGTGCCCGAAGAAAGCGAAATTTTGCTGGGAGTGATTGGGGAAAATGGAAGCGTGCGGTTGTGCTCAATCCTCTTTTTGAAACTCTAAAATGTCGCCTGCGCCGCAGTCCAGCGCGTCACAGATGGCGGCCAGAGTGGAAAAACGGACGGCGGTAACCTTGTTGTTTTTGATTTTGGACAGGTTCACATTGGAAATGCCAACCTTTTCTGCCAATTCATTCAGACTCATTTTCCGCTCCACCATCATGCGGTCCAGACGCAGTACGATTTTGCCCATAAAAGCCTCCTCATATTTATAAAAGTCCGTCCACATCGTTCTGAAGCTGTACACCGTAATCGAAAAACTGGGAAAGGCACAACACCATCATGCCCACCAGGGCTGAATCCAGCTCCACGCCCAGCTCCACACGATCCACACCCAGAATGAAGCGCATCCCAATGCTCCAGATCAGGTTTACCGCCGAGGTGGAAATAAGGAAGATCCCGATCTCACGGATCATCCGGGTGATATCCTTCTGAAAGGGAGTGTCCCCCTTGGAAAACCAGGTCTTTCCCTGGGCAGTGCGCAGAATGAGGTGGATATTCCGAAAGATCATGGCGGAAAGGCTTGCCAGCGCTACTCCTGCCAGGGCGCTGAAGGTTACCGAGGCGGCGCTGGGATGCCCGTCGATGAGTACCAGGCTCAGCCCGCCCACGTCAATGCCGGGGATGGTCATGCTGTGGAGTATCTGCTCCTCCAGCCAGTCCCGGCCCATCAGGGAAAAGATGGCCAGCCCCACCGCAATGACCACGGCGATCCAGCAGAGGATCTCCATGACCCGGGACAGGACCAGAGTAAATTGATTCAGCTTTTTCATTGCAAACGCCTCCTGGAAAAAATAGTTCCAAATCGGTTTGGTGGCTCCATCTTACCACGGAGGATAATGTTTGTCAATATGTTTTTAATGATAAACATTAAAAATTTAATGTAGAAGAAAAAGGAGGGAGGCGGATAAAAAAGGACCGCCGTCCCGAGGACGGCGGTCCCATTCCGGTGCTATGCTTACACAGCGCGGGTGACCTTACCCGAACGGAGGCATCTGGTGCAGACATACACGTGCTTGGGTGTACCATCCACGACTGCCTTGACCCGCTTCACATTGGGCTTCCAGGTCCGGTTGGAGCGACGGTTGGAGTGGGAGACCTTGATACCAAAGCTCACGCCCTTGTCGCAAAATTCACACTTGGCCATTCGTTTTACCTCCTCGCTCGTCAAAATCAGAACATCGGCTTATATCATAGCAGAACCGGGAGGAAAATGCAAGTATTTTTTCAAAATGGACAGAAAAATTTTATTTGGCGGGGAAGGAGGAGGTCTCCAGCACAAAAGTGGGAAAGCCCTCCAGAGCCGGGGCGATGGTCTCCATTGGATAAAAGACGGCCGGGCCCTCCGCCGTCAGATAAAACCGCTGGGGGGAGAAGTGCCGGGAGACCAGCCGGGGCCAATCCTCGCAGAAGATGGATTCCCCGCCCTGAATGCGCGCTCCCGTCTGCCGCCGGACCTGCTCCATCACCTTGCCCCGCCACCAGCGTTCTTCGGGAAAGAACTGCCGCAAGGTCAGAGGCGTCCCGTCGGGCAGTGCCCACACGTCTCCCATCCGCAGCCGCCGGGGCCGCGGTGCGCCCACGTCTTCGGTGACATCCAGATAAAGGCTCAAAAACCCGTTTTCAAAATAGGTGACCTGAAAGTCAAGCCGGGCTTCCCAGGGGGGTGTCTCTGGCCCTGCGGCGGCCTTGGCCTCGGTGAGCAGCGGCCCCGCCCAACGCCTTTTCCACCGCTGGGCCAGCTCCTCGTAGTACCGCCCGACCCGTTTGAGGCCCGGACTGTCCTCGCTCAGCCGGGGCCACCGGGCCCTGACGGTAAGCAGCACCGCCGCCCCGTCCCGGAACACCTCTTCGTAAGTTCCCGGCTCCAAAAGCCGGGGCTCCGCGGCTTCCTTTTTCATTAAAAGGCCCCCTTTCACGCTGATTCATCCTATGCGGGAAAAAAATTTTGGTTCAGGCCTTTACTTTTGCACTTCACACTGATAAAATGGTAATGAGTGAAATGACAGGCAAGGGGGCTTGTTTTGATGACGAAGCATATCAGGCAGGAGGAGCTGGATAATCTTTACCAGGCTATTCTGGAACTGAAGGACTTGGAGGATTGCAAGAAATTTTTCCAGGACCTCTGCACCGTGGGCGAACTGCGGGCCATGGAACAGCGCTTTGAGGTGGCCATCCTCCTCAGCGAGGGCATGATCTACAACGATATCCTGGAGCGCACCGGGGCTTCCAGCGCCACAATCAGCCGGGTAAACCGCTCTCTCCAGTACGGGGCTGGGGGCTATGAAAAGGTCCTTCCCACCATCAAGGAGAAGCTGAAGGCCGATGGCAAGCTATGAATTCCTGGCGGGAAGCTACGACGCCTTCACCACGGACGTGGACTATCCCCGGTGGTGCAGCTACATTGAAAAGCACTTTGCCCGCCTGAAAAAGCCGGTACATACCGTTCTGGACCTTGCCTGCGGTACGGGGAGTCTGACGGCAGAGCTGGCAGGCCGTGGCTATGAGGTGACCGGGGTGGATCTATCGGCTGAGATGCTGGCGCTGGCAGAGGAAAAGTGCCGGGACCTGGACCCCAGGCCCCGCTTTTTCTGCGAGCCCATGGAGAACCTCCGCCTGCCCAGAAAGGTGGATGCCTGCGTGTGCTGCCTGGACAGTGTGAATTATGTGCTGAACCCCCGGAAGCTCCAACGGGCTTTTCGCCGGGTCTTTGACTGTCTGGAGCCCGGCGGCCTTTTCCTCTTCGACGCCGACACTCCAGAGAAGCTGGAGAGTATGGACGGCCAGGTGTTTCTGGACGAGACGGAGAACGAATACTGCGTTTGGCGGGGGGAATACGCTTCCCGCCGCCGGGTCTGCTCCTTCTGGATGGATATTTTCCGCCGGGAGGGGGCAATTTGGCGTCGTGGGGAGGAACTCCATGAGGAGTTCGCCTACACCATGGATGAACTGGAAGCCTACCTCAAGGAGGCGGGTTTTGTGAAGATCAAGCGGTACGGTGAGCTGAAATTCCGCGCTCCCCAGGAAGGGGAGCAGCGGGTCTTTTTCACGGCCCACAAGTCGATCAAAGGAGAATGAGTATGGACGAGATCGTCCGCGTAACAGCGAAAAACGCCTCGGTGAAGGCCATGGCCATCACCGGCCGGGTGCTTACCGAGCGGGCCCGGCAGATCCATAAGACCCTTCCGGTGGTCACTGCCGCCCTGGGCCGGTCCCTCATGGCCTGCGCCATGCTGGGAGACCAGTTGAAAGGGGAGGGCTCCTCCGTGACTCTCCGTATCAAAGGCGGCGGCCCCATGGGCAGCCTCACCGCTGTCTCTGACCCGGAGGGCAACGTCCGGGGCTTTGTCCAGAACCCGGCCGTCATTCTGCCTGCCAGAGAGGATGGCAAGCTGGATGTGGGCGGCGCTGTGGGAAGGGAAGGTACTCTCACCGTCATCAAGGACCTTGATATGAGGGAACCCTACGTGGGCATGGTGCCTCTCGTGTCCGGCGAGATCGCCGAGGATGTGACCGAATACTTTGCCGTCAGTGAGCAGATCCCCTCCGCCTGTGCCCTGGGGGTGCTGGTGGACAGGGATCAGACTGTCCTTCGGGCTGGGGGCTACCTCATTCAGCTTCTACCCGGCGCCGACGATACCGTCATCGACAAGGTGGAGGCGGGGATCCAGGCCCTGGGCCCGGTGACAAGCGCCCTTCTGGAGGAGGAGATGGACGCCGAGGGCCTTCTCCGCCGGGCCCTTTCCGGTTTTGAGTTGGAGGTGCTGGAAAAGCACCCGGTGGAGTATAAATGTTACTGCTCCCGGGAGCGGGTGGCCCGGGCCCTTGTGAGCATGGGCCCCGACGAGCTGCGCGCCCTCATCGCCGAGCAGGGAAAAGCGGAGCTCACCTGCCAGTTCTGCGACGCGGTCTATCCCTTCAGCCGGGAGGAACTGGAGGAATTGTTGGAACGGGCTTCCCAATGAAAAATGAGAAAAATTTCCCGAATCTTGAATTTTGCCTTGACAGCGGACGGCGGTTTTAGTATAATAAAAGTCGCCGCTTGGAAGGTCAGCACCAACAGGGGAGCATAGCTCAGCTGGTAGAGCGCACGCCTTACACGCGTGATGTCACAGGTTCGAGCCCTGTTGTTCCCACCATACGGCGCGGTAGTTCAGTTGGTTAGAACGCCGGCCTGTCACGCCGGAGGTCGTGGGTTCAAGT
>JAAWPV010000030.1 GCA_022800215.1 Oscillospiraceae bacterium
CCCGCCGTCTTCGCCCTGGTGGGGCAGATCCAGGAGGAGACCCATAGATTCGCCATTGAGTTCCACCGCCAGCAGCAAAGTAACCGGGTGAAGGGCTCCGAGCTGGATAAAATTCCCGGCATCGGCCCCAATAAGCGGGTCCAGCTTTTGAAGCATTTTAAGAGCCTTAAAAATATCAAAGCCGCCTCTCTTGCCGAGCTTCAGCAGGTCATGGGCAAGGCCACGGGGCAGACGGTCTATGACTACTTTAACGGGAAGGAGAAAACCATATGAGAAAGCTTGCTGCTATGCTGCTTGCCGCCCTGCTTCTTCAGGGAACTTACGGGCCTGTATCCCAGATGCCTGACACGGTGAGAGGCTCTGTGACTATAGAGGAGACCGGGGCTGCACTGGCCCAAACCATTCTGAACAGCCAGAGCGACGGGGAGAGCTATACGGCCCTCTCTCAGGAGGATGCGGAATTTTGCCTCACACAGGTCTATGACATTTCGCTGGACGATCCGACGGGCGGCGCCGCGATCTATGTGGTGGGCGGTGTGAATGCCCGGGAGATCGCGGTGATCTGGGGAAAAGATGTGGGGCAAAGGGACAACGCCGAGGCTTTGGATACCTACCGGCAGAACCGCTATGCCGACTTTTTCGGTTATGCGCCTGCTCAGGCCGAACTGGTGAAGATAGGACAGGTATTGAGCGGCGAGAACTGGCTGGTGCTGCTGCTCTGCGCCGAACCTGAAAAGGCCCGGGAGGCTTTGGCCCGGGACTATCCTGGTCTGGCGCTGGAACGCTATGACCAGAAGGAGACCTCTTATGACTGGAGACAATACTATGACGAGCGGGGGTACCGCCGTTTTATTTCACCAAATCTGGTGGATATGACCCTCTATGATACCGGACCCATCCTGGTGGCCTATGCAACGGGAAACAGCCGGGGTCTGTCGGAGAAGGACGCCGCCATTCTGCAAAAATGCCGCGGGATACTGAGTGCCTGCGTCACCGACGGCATGACCGACTTTGAGAAGGAACTGGCTCTTCACGACTGGCTGGTGGACAACTGCGGCTATGACCTGACAGCCCGGTACTCCCTTTCGGCCACGGGCCGGGCGGACAACAAGAATCCTTACGGCCTTTTGGTGGAAGGCTACGGCGTCTGCCTGGGTTATGCAACCTCCTTCCAGCTTCTTATGGACCTTGCCGGGGTGGAGTGTATCACCGTGGTGGGGGCCAGCGTCAACTCCAGCCGGGACCACGCCTGGAACATGGTGAAGCTGGAGGGGGAGTGGTACTGCGTGGATCTTACCTGGGACGATCCTGTTTTCTCTGTGGACCCCGCTTTTTATCTTCCTTCGTGGCTGGCAGAACGACATCACCGGTATTTCAACGTCACCAGCGACGATATGAGGGAGACGGGGCACCAGTGGGATTATGACAGCGTGCCTGAGGCCGCCGCCACCCGCTTCCGCTGGGACGGGGTAGGACAAAAGCCGGTGTAAAGATGAAATGGAAAGGAGAGCGGCAGATGAAAAAATGTATTTGGGCCATGCTGGCGCTTTTCCTGCTGGCGGGGTGCGGGAAAGGGTATGTCCGCCCACGCCCTGACCCGACGCCGACCCCTGTGCCTGTGGAAACACCCCGTCCTACGCTGACCTCTACGCCTGCCCCGGCGCCAACGCCGGAACCCACCCATGCGCCTGTGGGCTTTGAAATGGAGATTGGCGATGGAGAGCATACCTTTTGGGTGGAGGTGGTGGATACGGGGGAACCGGTGGTAGATTGCAATAAACTGCTGGTCAATATCTATCAGGACGAAACAAAGGATGAACGATTCCAAACCTTTGAATCATGGTGGGCAGACCCTTACGGGCTATACTGCTTTCCGGTGGCAGATATGGACTTTGACGGAGACATGGATTTTTCCATCTGCAATCAAGAGTATCGCGCGTTCCACTGGTGTTCCCATTATATTTGGGATGAGAAGCAGGAACAGTTTGTGGCAGACCCCTATGGGCTGAACGATCTGCTCGATCCTCATTTTGATGAGGAAAGGCAAGTGGTCAGGTCGAATTCAGGGGGATGGAGAGGGGAAACGACCACCCATTATCAATATCGGAAGGGTTCTTTGGTTTGTATCCGCTCTCTTTACTACGACTGTTCCGTCGATGCCACTGCCATGTGTTTGAAGGTAAAAGATGAAATAGACGGAGAGCTGACAACGGTATATGAGGATGAAATACCCCTTGGTGAATTGCCGAAGGGAGAACTCTGGACGGAAGAGTTTGAACGCTGGTACGACTTAAACTACCACGGTGAATGATACAGAAAAAATTTCAAAAAATATATCCGAGATATTTGCGTAAGCCCTCACTTTCTGTTATGATAATAAAATAGACTGATTTCGTCAGGAAAGGACGGATCGCCATGCGCGTCATCACTGGCTCAGCCCGGGGCCGGAAGCTGAAAGCTCTGCCCGGCTTGGACACCCGGCCCACCACCGACAAGGTGAAGGAGTCCATCTTCAATATTGTCCAGTTCGACGTGGAGGGCCGGCGGGTGCTGGACCTCTTTGCCGGCACCGGGCAGCTTGGCATCGAAGCCCTCTCCCGGGGGGCGGAAAAGTGCGTTTTTGTGGACGAGAGCCGGGAGGCCGCGAAGGTCATCAAGGAAAATCTGGCTCACACCGGCTTTGAAAACCAGGCCCGGGTAGTCCAGGGGGACTCCGTCAGCTTCCTTACCTCCTGCCGGGAGAAGTTTGAACTCTGCTTTTTGGACCCGCCCTATGCGTCCGACCTGTTGGAAAAGTCGCTTTTCAAGATGGCGGAGATTGACATTGTGTCGGAAAATGGTATAATTGTGTGCGAAAGCGCCCTGGATAAGCTGCTGCCCCAGCTTCCGCCGCCCTACCGGATGGGGCGGGAGTACCGCTACGGGAAGATCAAGCTGACCCTGTACCACCGGGACAGGGCCGAAGGCTGACGGGAGGGAAAACCATGAAAATCGCGATCTACCCCGGCTCCTTCGACCCCATCACCCTGGGCCATCTTAACGTCATCAAGCGGGCCGCCAAGTGCTTTGACGGGCTCATCGTGGCGGTGATGGTCAATGCGGACAAGGTCCATTCCGGCCTGTTTCTCCCGGAGGAGCGGGTGGAGCTCATCCGCCGGACGGTGGCCCACCTGGACAATGTGGAGGTGGAGTTCTCCTCTGAGCTGGTGGCCGAATACGCCAAGAAAAGGGGAGCCTGCGCGCTGGTGAAGGGGCTGCGGGCGGCGTCGGACTACGAATATGAGTTCCAGATGGCCCTTATCAATAAGAAGCTGAACCCCCAACTGGAGACCATGTTCATTCCCTCCAGCAGCAAGTACACCTACATCAGCTCCAGCGTGGTGAAGGAGCTGGCAGGCTATGGTGCCGATCTGACCGATTTTGTCCCCCGGGAGATCATTGGGGATGTGGAAGAAAAAATAAAAAGCAGGAGGGATCGCTGATGGCGACCGGGGTCAATGAATTGTTGGACATGCTGTTTGAGATGATAGATGAGGCCAAGAGCGTACCGTTGGCGGGCGACAAGTGTATGGTGGAGCGGACTGAGGCCCTGGACCTCATCGACGAGATCCGGGGAGCCTTCCCCATGGAGCTGGCCGAGGCCAAAAAGCTGCTGGCGGCCCGGAACGACTATCTGGCCTCCGCCAAGCGGGAGGGCGATCTTATCATCCAGCAGGCCGAGGCCAAGGCCAAGCAGATGCTGGCCGAGGACGAGATGCTGGCCAAGGCCCAGCGGGAGGCTGAGGAGCTGAAGCGGCAGGCCAAGGAGTTCTCCAAGGAGCTGAAGCGGGCGGCCAACGCCTACTGTGACGACGCCATGCGCCGCACCGAGGAGGCGGTGGCCGAGGCCTACGACGAGATCAAGAAGGCCCGGACCCGGTTCCGGGCTGCCGCTGCCGGCATGGGGGAGGGGGCACAGACCCAGTCCCAGAGCCGGGTTTTTGACGCCGAGGCGGAGGAGAACCGGTAACAAGTCCATCTTTTTCCCGGAGGGAGCACAAAAGTGCTCCCTCCGTTTTTTTTGCCTTTTTGCCAGGAAAACTTTTCCACTATCCGGTGGAAAAGTTTTTTGGGACGGGGCGGAAATTTGACGAAATTTGTGGAACACAACATCTGGGGGCAAAGTGGGGGGGAAAATTCAACAAAGTGTGGAAATACGGTTACAAAGAAAAACAAAATTTTTGGAATCGGATGGAATGAAATATTTTGTCAGGAAAAATCTTAAGATTTAGGCGAAAAAAATTCAAAAGAAGTATTGCATTTTTGTTACAGAGCCGTTATACTAAGAGAGCAAAGTGGAGCAAAGTGGAGTGAAAAACCACAACTTCCCACAAGAATGGAGGGAGAGGGCATGACAGGCACATATGAACATTCCATCGACGCTAAGGGCCGCCTGTTTATCCCCTCCAAGCTGCGGGAGGAGCTGGGGGTGTCCTTCTACCTTGCCATGGGTGTGGACGCCTGCCTTGCCATCTACCCCCAGGAGACCTGGGACCGCTTCACCGAGAAGTTCGCCTCCCTGCCCATGAGCCAGTCTAAGGCCATGCGGCCCCTCTTCGCCAACGCCAGCAAGTGCGAGCTGGACAGCCAGGGGCGGATCGTGGTGCCTCAGAAGCTGCGGGCCTACGCCAACCTGGACAAGGACGTGGTCATCATCGGGGTCAATGACCGGGCCGAGATCTGGTCTGCCGAGACCTGGAGTGCCCAGGAGGAGGAAGAGATGACCCCCGAGAAGATGTCCGCCTGCATGGAAGCCCTCGGGTTTTAAGCCATGAGTGAGACGTATACCCACCGCCCGGTGCTGCTGGACGAGTGCATCGAGGGGCTGAACATCAAGCCTGACGGGATCTATGTGGACGGAACTTTGGGACGGGCGGGACATTCCGCCGAGATCGCCAAGCGCCTGACCACCGGGCACCTTTACTGCATTGACCGGGACATGGCCGCCATTGAAGCCGCCCGGGAGAAACTGAGTACCTGGATGGACCGGGTGACGCTCATCCACGGCAACTTCACCGACCTGGAGGCGCTGTTGGAGGAGGCGGGAGCCGCAAAGGCAGACGGGATGCTTTTTGACTTTGGCGTTTCCTCCCCTCAACTGGACGATGCGGAACGGGGCTTCTCCTATATGCAGGACGCTCCGCTGGATATGCGGATGGACCAAAGCCAGGCGCTCACCGCCCGGACGGTGGTGAACGAGTGGAGCCAGGAGGAGTTGAAGCGGATCCTTTACCAGTATGGGGAGGAGCGTTATTCTCCCGCCATCGCCGGCGCCATTGTGAGAGCCAGAGAGCAAAGCCCCATCGAGACCACATTTCAACTGGTGGAGGTCATTCGCTCCGCCATGCCCGCCGCCGCCCTCCGGGAGAAGCAGCACCCCGCCAAGCGGAGCTTCCAGGCCATCCGCATCGCGGTGAACGATGAGCTCACTGCCGCGGAAAAGGTCGTTGCTCAGGCGGTGAACAGGCTGGGACCCGGTGGAAGGCTCTGCATTATCACCTTCCATTCCCTGGAGGACCGGATCGTGAAGCTGGGCTACGGAGCGCTGGCCAAGGGCTGCACCTGCCCGCCGGATTTTCCGGTGTGCGTGTGCGGCAAAAAGCCGGAGATCGAGCTGGTGAACAGAAAGCCCATTTTACCCACAGAAAAAGAACTGGAAGAAAATCCCCGGTCCCGCAGCGCCAAGCTGCGGATCGCGGAGAAACTATAAAGTAGTAATACAGAAGAAAACGGAGTGAGGAAGCATGGCCAGTGCCGTCAAGCAGCGCCGGGCGTATGACCCCTATCGGAATATTGGATACGCCTACGACGGCTCTGCCGCACGGGTGCTGGACGGGGAGGAGGTCCTTCAGCCCCGTCCTCAGGTGCGCCCCCGCCGTCAGGAGATCGTTCGCCCCAAGGTGGAGGTCCGCCCTGCGGGCAAGGTCTCTCTTTTCGCTGTGACCGGTTTCGCCGCTGTGGCAGTGATGGCGGTACTCATCCTCTGGAGCTATGTACAGCTTTCCGCTATCTCCGGCGAGGTGGTGGAGCTGAATAATCAGATGTCCGAGCTTCAGAGTGAGGAGTCTGCTCTCCGTGTCCGCTATGAATTGGCCTACGATTTGGGGGCTATCGAGACGGCGGTCACCGCCGACGGCTCCATGAGCCGGCCCCAGCCGGGACAGATCGTCTATGTGGATATGACGGAAGCGGACCACGTGGTGGTTTACCAGCAGGAGGAATCCGCGGGAAGTTTCTTTGACAGCCTGGAAGAGATTATTGGGAATATTCTGGCATATTTCTAAAGTGTTCCATCATAGATTGCGTTAGGCTCCAATAGAAAAAAAGGCCGTTGGCCGAAAAGTCAGGACGTAAGAAAACGAGCTTTCTTACGTCCTGACCTGCTGAAAGGGGGGAAAGGATGGAGCGGGACAGAAGAGAGCGGGAACGCCAGGAGCATCCGCGGCCTGCACCCGACAGACGCGCCAACCGTACCATTCTCATCCGGACAGGAATTTTGGCGGTGGTGTTTGGAGTGGCGGTTTTTGCGCCTCTCTTTGGCAAACTTTATGCCATCCAGGTTCGGGATCACGATTTCTATCAGGAAAAGGCAATCGATCAGCAAACCCGGGACAATGCGGTGGCCGCAAACCGGGGGGAGATCACCGACATCAACGGCAAAGTGCTGGCTTCCTCGGGTACGGTCTACGACGTGATCCTTTCTCCGAAAGATTTTGAAGCCCTTTTGGAGCGCTGGGATGACGCCTTTACTGACAGCGGGGGAAACCTCCTGACAGACAGCAAATATTACTATCCCAGGCCGGAGGCAGAGAAGGTGGCGGCGGGGCTTGCCGAGATCTTGGGCGCGGACCCGGAAAAGCTGCTGGCCCGGCTGGAGAAGAATACCTCCTACGAGGTGGCGGCCACCCGGGTGGAGCAGGAAGTCAATGCGGAGATCCTGAAATTCATTCAGGATCAGCATCTGGCCAACAGCATCTACACGACGCCGACCTCCAAGCGGTATTATCCCCACGGCTCTCTGGCCGCCAAGCTCATCGGGTGGGTCAACTGGAAAAATGACAACAAGGGCGCCTACGGCATGGAAGCGCTCTATGAAAAAGAGCTGGCGGGGGAGACGGGCCGGGTGGTTACCGCCCGGGACGGTGAAGGTGTTGAGATGAAGTACTCCTTTCAGGACTACTACGACGCTACCGATGGCAACAACGTGATGCTGACCATGGACACCACCATTCAGTATTACTGTGAGCGGATCTTAGAGAAGGGCATTGAGATGTTTGATGTCCAGGACGGGGGCTTCGTCATCGCCATGGATCCCAACACGGGAGCTATCAAGGCCTGGGCCAACTCCCCCAACTACGACCTGAACGATCCCTGGAGCATCACCGACCCGGTGCTGCTGGAATATCTGGAGACAGTAAAAAATGACCCGGAGGCCGCTGAGGATGCTTATTCCAAGGCCCTGGGCGATATGCAGAACCGCCAGTGGCGCAACAAGTCCATCAACGACTCCTACGAGCCGGGCTCCACCTTCAAGTCCATGGTGCTGGCGGCGGCGCTGGAGGAGGGGGTAGTCACCGAAAGCGACCACTTTTACTGCCCCGGCTATGTGACGGTGGCAGACCGGACTATCAATTGTTCCAAGAAAGCGCCGGGTCATGGGGACCAGGATCTGGCTACGGCGGTGGGAAACTCCTGCAACCCGGCCTTCGTGGCCATCGGCCAGCGGCTGGGGGCGGAAAAGTTCTATGACTACCTGGAGGATTTCGGTTTTCTAGAAAAAACCGGGGTGGATATGCAGGGTGAGGGAGTCAGCCAGATCTGGCCCCGGGAGAAATTCACCTCGGCCAACGGCATCACCAACCTGGCCACCGCCTCCTTTGGCCAGCGGTTCCAGGTAACACCTCTTCAGCTTATCACCGCCGCTTCCTCGGTCATCAACGGAGGCCATCTCATGCAGCCTTATGTGATGGAGTCTATCACTGACGCCGAGGGGAATGTGCTGGAGCACACCGAGCCTACTGAGGTGCGGCAGGTGATCAGCACCGAGACTTCCCGACGGTGCCGGGAGATCCTGGAAAAGGTGGTGGACGGCGGCACCGGTAAGCGGGCCTACGTCCCCGGCTACCGCATCGGGGGCAAGACCGGCTCCTCTGAGACCATCAAGGAAACGGGGGAGGATCCCATCGCCAACAAGGGCGATGACTATACCATCGTCTCCTTCCTGGGCTTTGCCCCGGCGGACGATCCCCAGATCATCGTGCTGCTGGCCTACAATGCCCCCAAACCTGTGGTCCCCGGCAGCAATCTGACCAAGGATGACTACTATATCTCCGGCGGCAACATGGCCGCCCTCATGGCGGGGGAGCTGCTGGAGGATGTTTTGGAGTACATGGGCGTGGAGAAGAGCTACACCGAGGCTGAGCGGGCCTTTATCGACGTGACCGTGCCCAACCTGGTGGGCCAGACGGCCCAGATCGGCCGGGAGTCGGTCACCGGCGCGGGCTTCCAGGTCCGCACCGTGGGCGAGGGCGATACCGTGACGGCCCAGATCCCGGTGGGCGGCGCCGTTATTCCCAGCGGCAGTGAGGTGATCCTCTATCTGGGTGAGGAGAAGCCCGATGAATTAGTCGCGGTCCCCGACGTTCGGGGCAGGACAGCCGCTCAAGCCCAGGAGATCCTGGCACGGTACGGCCTATACCTGAAGGTGGGCGGCTCCAGCCGGTATATGTCCTCCAACGCCATCGTGGCCAGCCAAGAGATCGCCGTGGGGGCCAGCGTGGAGCGGGGCACGGTGGTGACATGTCTCTTCTCCGACAATACGATGACTGATTAAAAGAGAAGTGCGGAGCGATGGAGTGCGAGGGGGATAACGACAGAGCGGAGCGGACGGATTGATGGGCCGAAGGCCCAGCAAACGGCGCGCAAAGTCGACGGAGTTATATCCCCGAGCGTTCACTCCGCCGCGCAGCACGACAGCCCGAGACGGAGGGAAAGCGACTGAGTGTCCTGACCAGTTCGCAGCACGACAGCCCCACCAACAATTCCATAACGAGGTGTTTTTATGCGCCTGAGCGAAATGCTCAAGGGTGTGGATTGCGCTCCACCCGCCCAGGACGTGGAAATTGCAGGCATCTCTTATGATACGAGGACCATCCGGCCCGGAGAGCTCTTTGTGGCCCTCCGCGGCTACAAGACGGATGGACACAACTACATCGAAGAAGCCAGAGCCAAAGGGGCCGCGGCCATTGTGGCCGAGGAGGGGGAGGATCTTCTCCGGGTCCTGGACAGCAGGGAGGCCCTGGCCCGCATCTCCGCCAACTGGTTCGGCCATCCGGGCCGGGATTTGACCCTGGTGGGGGTCACGGGTACCAATGGAAAAACGACCACCACTACCCTTCTGTGGGGAATGCTCCAAAAGACCTTGGGAACGAAGGCAGGCCTTATGGGCACCAACCAGATCCGGGTGGGGGAGGCGATCTTCCCGGCGGAGCGGACCACCCCGGAAAGCTACGAGATCCAGCGGTGGCTTCGGCAGATGGCGGATGAGGGCTGTACCCATGTGGTGATGGAGGTTTCTTCCCACGCCCTGTGTCTTCACCGGGTGACAGGACTCCGGTTTACCGTGGGCGCCTTCACCAACCTGACCCAGGACCATCTGGACTTCCACAAGACCATGGAAGATTACCGGGAGGCCAAAGGGCGGCTCTTCGCCCAGAGTGGCCGGGCAGTCATCAATCTGGACGACGAGGCGGGCCGGTACTATGCTCAAAACTGCCCCTGTCCCGTTGTCACTTACTCCGAGCGGCACAATGAAGCTGACCTGGCGGCCAAAAATCTGACGCTCCGCCCCGACGGGGTGGACTTTCAAGCGGTGACTACCGAGGGATATGCCGACGTGCACCTGGGAATCCCCGGCGGCTTCACCATCTACAACGCCCTCTGCGCTCTGGGCTGCGCCCGGGCGCTGGAGATCCCCCTTTCGGAGGCGGCTGCCGCCCTGGCTCAGGCGCCCGGGGTGAGAGGCCGGATGGAGGTGGTTCCCATTCCCGGCCAGGGAACAGTGGTGATTGATTACGCTCATACCCCGGATGCTCTGGAAAACGCCCTGATGACGCTGCGAGGCTTCACCTCCGGACGGCTCATCTGCCTGTTTGGCTGCGGCGGAGACCGGGATAAGACTAAGCGCCCTGTTATGGGTACCATCGCCGGGGAGCTGGCCGATATATGCATTGTCACCTCAGATAATCCCCGGACGGAAGCCCCGGAGAGCATCATCAGCGATATTTTGAAAGGGATGGACGCAAATATGGCCCCGCGGCTGGTTGAGCCGGACCGAAAACGGGCCATTCGGGCGGGACTTTCCATGCTGGGAAAGGGAGACACCCTTCTGCTGGCGGGAAAGGGCCACGAGACCTACCAGGAAGTGGGGCTTGTGAAACGCCATCTGGACGAGCGGGAAGAAGTGAAAAAAGCTTTCTCGTAAGAGAAAGCTCGTGTGAAAAAAACACGGGAGGTTCAAAAATGGAGAATCCGAATCAGACTATGCGGGCAATTCTGACGGTCGTTGGAGCTGGGTTTGTACTCACTGTGGCATTGGGCGCAGTGCTGATCCCTGTTTTGCGGCGGCTGAAGGCAGGAGGCTCCATCAAGGAAGATGGTCCCACTTGGCATATGTCCAAACAGGGCACTCCCATTATGGGTGGGCTTATGTTCATTGGAGCCATCGCTGCCGTTTTGGTGCTGTGGGGCGGAAGTCATGTAAGCGCCGGATTTCGGGGGGCGCTCTATGTCTATTGTTTCGCCCTGGTTTTCGGGGCCATCGGCTTCATTGACGACTATATGAAGCTGGTCCACCACCAGAATGAGGGGCTTTCCGCCGGGGCCAAATTTCTCCTTCAGCTTGCGGCGGCCATTCTCATGACCGTGCTGCTTCGATATGAGCACTACCTGACACCCAACCTGTATATCCCCTTCACCAACAACCTTACCATCCCCCTGCCCTGGTGGCTTTACATGATCTTTGCCGCCTTTGTCATGGTGGGCACGGTGAATGCCGTCAACCTCACTGACGGGGTGGATGGGCTTTCCTCCTCCGTGACCCTGCCGGTGGCCCTCTTTTTCACAGTGGTCACCGCCCAGTGGGGCAGGTCGGAGCTGACGGTGCTTTCCGCCGCCCTGTTGGGAGGTTTGCTGGGGTTTCTCGTTTACAACCACTATCCGGCCAAGGTGTTTATGGGGGATACAGGCTCTCTCTTTCTGGGCGGTATGGTATGCGGCTTGGCTTTTGCCACCGATATGCCCCTTATCCTCATTTTTGTGGGGATCGTCTACATCCTGGAGACCCTCAGCGACATCATCCAGGTGACTTATTTCAAGCTGACCCACGGGAAGCGGATCTTTAAGATGGCGCCTCTTCACCACCACTTTGAAATGTGTGGGTGGAAGGAGAAGAAGGTGGTGGCGGTTTTTGCCTTTGTCTCCGCCGTCTTTTGCCTTATCGCTTATTTGGGCGTTATGGAACGGTATCTGCCCTAAAAGCAAATTGGATTTTATTTTCGGGAAAGGAGGAAGATAGATGGCGAGATTGCGTCGGGATATGACCATGGAACAGCAACTGGCCCAGGGGCCCATGGATCTTCCGTTTCTCATGCTGGTGGTGCTGCTCACCGGCATCGGCGTCATCACGGTGTTTTCCGCCTCCTATGCCACAGCTGCCAGCCAGGGCCGGGGCGCGACCTATTTTTTCCTCCGGCAGGCCGTCTTCGCGGTGCTGGGCATCGTTGGTATGTATATCATTTCCCGAATCAATTACCAGCATTTCCGCTGGATGAGTGTGTTCGCGCTGCTGGCCGCTTTCGCCTGCCTCCTTCTGGTGTTGACTCCGCTGGGGTATGGCTGGGATACCGTGGGCGCCCAGCGGTGGCTGCGGATCCCCATTGCGGGCAGCGTACAGCCCTCCGAGGTGGCGAAGCTGGGGGTCATCCTCTACTTCTCTGCCCGGCTGAGCAAGCGAAGCAGTGAGAAAAAGCGAAAATACGATACCAAAACGACCCTGGGGGCCATCCTTCAGATTTTGGACAACTGGGGCCTTATGGAGCTCATCCCCTATGGAGTGATCCTGCTGATCATTCTGATCCTGATGTATTTTGAACCGCACATGTCGGGCGCTATCCTCATCATGGTGGCAGCGGCCGCCGTTCTGTTCGCGGGAGGAGTGAACCTTCGGTGGTTTGCTTTGGGCGGCACTTTCGTAGTGGGCTTTCTGCTTCTCACGATGCAAGGGTATCAGTCCCTTCGGATCAAGATCTGGCAGGACCCCTGGGCCTACCCACGGGACGGCGGCTATCAGATCATCCAGTCCCTCTACGCCATCGGCTCGGGAGGGCTTTTTGGGGTGGGCTTCGGCCAGAGCCGGCAGAAGCAGCTGTTCCTTCCTGAACCGGAGAATGACTTTATCTTTTCCATCTGGTGCGAGGAGATGGGCCTTGTGGGGGCCGCCGTGGTGCTGGTCCTCTTCGCTCTGCTGGTGCTCCGGGGTTACTGGATCGCTCTTCACGCCCGGGACCGGTTTGGGTCCCTTTTGACGGTGGGCATTATTACCTTGATGGCAGTGCAGGTTTTTCTGAACATTTCGGTGGTCACCAACCTGCTGCCCACCACGGGCATCTCCCTGCCCTTTTTCAGCTACGGAGGCACCGCCCTATTGATCCAGCTTGCCATGATGGGCATTGTACTCAGCGTATCACGACAAATTCCTGCACCCAAACAAGGATAGGGGGGATGAAGCCATGAACATTCTTTTCACCTGCGGGGGGACCGCGGGACATATCAATCCTGCCGTGGCTCTGGCTCGGATGTTTGGGGAGCGAAACCCGGGCTGTAAGATCCTCTTTGTGGGGGCTGACGGAGGGATGGAGACCCGGCTGGTGCCCAAGGAGGGGTTTGCGCTCCGGACGGTGACCATCACCAACTTCCGGCGCTCCATGACCCCCGCCGCCATTGGCCACAACGTGGGCACGGCAGTGAATCTGGTGCGTTCGGCGGGGCAGGCCAAAGCCATTCTGGAGGAGTTCAAGCCGGACTTGGTGGTGGGCACCGGGGGCTATGCCAGCTACCCGGTGGTGAAAGCCGCCGCCAAGCGGGGCATCCCCACTGCCGTCCACGAGTCAAACGCCATCCCCGGCCTTACTACCAAGGCCCTTTCCAAGGTGGTGGACGTGGTGATGGTGGGCTTTGAGGAGAGCAAGAGCCACTACGACCACGCCAAGGAGGTGGTCCTCACCGGCACCCCGGTGCGGGAGGAGTTTTTCCGCTGCACCAAAGCTGAGGCCCGGCGGGAGCTGGGCATGACCGACGAACGCCCCCTGATGGTGTCCTTCTTCGGTTCTCTGGGGGCCGAGCTGATGAACGGCTATATGACCGATTTTATTGTCCGGGAGAGCCGGGAGGGAAGTCCCTTCCGCCACATCCACGGAGCGGGGCGGGACTTCGCTGCCATGACCCGGGACCTTGCCGCCGCCGGGGCGGCGGGGGAGCAGGCCGGCGGGGTGGAAGTCCGGGAGTATATCTATGATATGCCCTTGGTGATGGCGGCGGCGGACCTTGTGATCTGTCGGGCGGGGTCCTCCACCCTGTCGGAGCTGGCGGCCATCGCCAAGCCCTCCATTCTCATCCCTTCCCCCAACGTCACCGCCGACCACCAGACCAAGAACGCCCGGGTGTTTGCCAACGCAGGGGGCGCGGTGCTGCTGCCGGAGAAGGAGTGCTCCGGGGAGAAGCTTTACGAGGCGGCGGCGGAGCTGCTGACCCACCCAGAGAGGCGCTCCGATATGGCGCGGGCCCTGTCCCGGCTGGCCATTCCAGACGCCAATGAGAAGATATACACGACTTTGCAGAATCTTCTGCGTTAAAAACGAAAGACCGCCCCATTGACCCATTTTTCCCCTCCCGCATAGGATGATGCGAAGAAAAAATCCTGAGGGAGGGCAAAATCATGAGCATTTTCAGAATTGAAGGGGGCCATCCGCTTAGTGGCAGTGTTCGGGTCCAAGGGGCCAAGAACAGTGTGCTGCCTATTCTGGCCGCCGCTTTTCTGTCGCCGGAAGAGTGCGTGATCCATAACTGTCCCCATCTTACCGATGTAGAACACACTTTGTCCATTCTCCGGCACTTGGGCTGCCGGGCGGAATGGGAGGGGGACAGTGTTCGGGTGGACGCCTCTGCGCCCCAAAACGCCGATGTGCCCGACAGCCTGATGGGGGAAATGCGCTCCTCGGTGGTCTTTTTGGGGCCTATTCTGGGCCGCATGGGAAAAGCTGAGCTGAGCTATCCCGGGGGCTGTGAGCTGGGTCCCCGGCCCATCGACTTACATCTTGCCGCTCTGCGTACCCTGGGGGCGGACATTCAGGAGCGCAGCGGGCGGCTTTCCTGTGAAGGACGCCTTAAAGGCGGCGACATCACCCTGTCCCTGCCCAGCGTTGGGGCCACTGAAAACGCCATGTTGGCGGCGGTGACCGCCGACGGGGTCACCACCATCACCAACGCTGCCAGGGAGCCGGAGATCGTCGATCTGCAAAATTTTCTCAACACGATGGGAGCTGACGTCCACGGAGCGGGGAGCTCGGTGGTGACCGTACGGGGGGGAAAGCCCCTCCATGGGGGGGAACATACCGTCATCGCCGACCGGATCGTGGCCTGCACATACCTTTCCGCCGTGGCTTCTGCCGGAGGGGAGGGGGAGGTTACCGGGGTGGACTGGCGGCAGCTTTCCACTGTTACCGCCGTTCTCAGTGAGGCGGGCTGCAAAGTGGAGAGCGGCATGGACAGCATTTACATCAGGACGGATAAGCGGCTTCGGGCTGTGCGGCCTATTCGGACTGCTCCATATCCTGGCTTTCCCACCGACGCCCAGGCGGTGGTGATGGCGGCTCTCTGCAAAGCCCAGGGGGCCACTGTTTTTTCGGAAAATATGTTTGACAGCCGCTACCGCCACGTGGATGAGCTGACCCGCATGGGCGCGGACATTCGAGTTGAGGGTAAGGTGGCGGTGGTGTACGGAGTGGAGCGGCTTTTCGGAGCAAAAGTGAAGTCCACCGACCTGCGGGGCGGGGCCGCTCTGGCGGTGGCAGGCCTTGGGGCAGAGGGAGAGACGGTCATTTCCGGACTGAAGCACATTGACCGGGGCTACGCCGGCCTGGCGGAGGATCTGAGAGCTCTGGGGGCGAAGATCCGCCGGGAGGAGGAAAAACTCACAGAAAATTCATGATTTTACCCTTTTTTATTCTTTTATATTGTGATAGAATAATGCCCGATCACGAAAGAGGCAGATAAAACGTGCCAGGAGGCCAAGGAATGGCGGCGAGGAAGAATCGGAATCGACAACGCAGGAGAAGGGGACGCTTTGGCTTCCTCTATAAACTGCTGTCCTTTCTCATTATCTTTGCCGCCATTTTGGTGGGCTGCGTGGCATTTTTCCGGGTCAATGAGGTGGTAGTGACGGGCAATGAGCGTTACAGCGCGGAGGAGATTATTGCCGCCTCCGGGGTGGGGCTGGGGGACAACCTCTTTTTGGTAAACAAGCCCCAGACCACCGCCAGCATCATGCGGCATCTGCCCTATGTGGAGCGGGTGACCCCGGTGCGGCGGCTTCCCGACACCATCGAGTTCCACATCACCGAAAGCCAGGCGGTGGCCGCCATCCGCATTGAGGTGACGGTGGAGGTGGAGGGCGTCGCCCAGACAGAAACGGATTGGTGGCTCATCAACGCCTCCGGCAAGCTGCTGGAGCGGGGAAGCGAGGAGCTGGCAGTGGACCTCCCGGAGATTTTGGGGCTCCACCCCTCGGCTCCCACCCTGGGTTCCAGGCTGACGGTGGAGCTGGAGGAGCATAATAAGCTGGAAGGGCTGAAAGGTCTGCTCACTGCGCTGAAGGGGCGGGGGATGCAGCATGGCGTTATGGATTTTATTGACCTCAACGCCAGCAACGTCATCTATTTCGACTATGGTGAGGATCTGACGGTGGCGGTGCCCATGTCGGGAGACTTCGACCGAAGAGCCGCCGAGCTCCAGGGGGTGCTGGACACCTTCGGGGCCCAGGGGGAGCAGGTGAGAGGCACCCTGGACCTGACCTACGGCGGCAAAGATGCCCGGCTGCTTCCCGACCGGTGGCTGCCGGAAAATTGGACAAGGAGGGAACCACAGGATGGAGGAACCGTCACAGCAGAGCCAAGCCCCGAGCCAGGACTCGGCCCGGACGACATCGTCCCGCCGGATATCAGCGGGGCGCCGGGTGGAGAAGAGCCGGAAGAATAAAGGAGGCAGCTTGGCTGTAGCGGTGGTTTTTGCCATTGTGGGTTACCTGCTGGCCTCCCAGCTCCAGAGCGTGCGGAACAACACTCAGGCCGCGGCGGCGGACACCTTGCGGCTGGAGACTTTGCAGGAGCTTTATAACCAGGAGATGGGCAAGACAGAAAATCTGGAAAGCCAGCTGAAACAGGCGCAGACGGACCTGGAGCGATACCGTCAGGCGGCTCTGGAGGGCTCCGCCCAGGGGGAGGCCCTTCGGGAGGAGCTGGAGCGGCTGGAGATCGCGGCGGGTCTTGTGGAGGTCGAGGGACCGGGGGTCACGGTGATCCTCTCCGACTCCGCTGCCGTCAACACCACCGGTGACGAGGCGGATTATCTCATCCACGATAACGACCTGCTCTCGGTGGTCAACGAGCTGCGCTCGGCGGGGGCGGAGGCCATCTCCCTCAACGGGGAGCGGCTTTTGGCCACCAGCGAGATCCGGTGTACCGGGGCGGTGGTGACGGTGAACGGGCGGCAGTACGCCTCCCCCTATGTCATCTTCGCCATTGGGGAGCCTACCACCCTCTATAACGCGCTCACCATGCGAAACGGCGTGGCGGATGTGCTGGGCCAGTGGAAGATCCAGGTTCAGGTCAATATCAGCGAGCAGCTCACGATTTCCAAATATCAGGGCGCGATGACCTATGATTACGCCCGGCCGGTGAGCGCTCTGGGTCAGGAAGGAGGGGGAGCGTGATGGTGGAGCTGTTGGGCCTTCTGGCCGGGCTGCTGCTGGGCCTTGCCCGGCCATTGCAATTTCCCGCCGCCATGACCCTCTATGCGGCGGTGGGACTGCTGGCCGCTCTGGATTCCGCTCTGGGTGGTATGCGGGCCAGACTCAAAGGAGAGTTCCACATGGCCATTTTCCTCTCCGGAACCTTTGGAAATGCCGTCATTGCGGTGTTTTTGGCCTGGCTGGGGGAGAAGATGGGGATCCCGCTCTATATCGCCGCGGTGGTGGCCTTCGGCACAAGAATGTTTCAAAACTTTGGAGAAATCCGCAGAGAACTCTTGACCTCGGGGCAAAAGAGCGATAAAATAAAACAAGATATAGTAGACACTGGGGTTTTGGACGACAAAGGATAAAAAGCCTCATTTATACTTATGAATCGACACAATTAGGAGGAGCAGTTATGCCGTTTGGATTGGATACCGGACCGGAATCTGTAGTCAACATTAAAGTCATTGGAGTGGGCGGCGGTGGAAGCAACGTCGTCAACCGCATGGTGCGCAGCGGTGTGAAGGGCGTGGAGTTCATCGCCGTCAATACGGACAAGCAGGCGCTGGGCATCTCCGGTGCGGGGCAGAAGATCCAGATCGGTGAGAAGCTTACCGGGGGTCTGGGCGCCGGCGCGGATCCCGAGGTGGGCCGTAAGTCCGCCGAGGAGAGCCGCAACCAGGTCGCCAAGGCATTGGAGGACGCCGACATGGTGTTCATCACCGCCGGCATGGGCGGCGGCACCGGCAC
>JAAWPV010000031.1 GCA_022800215.1 Oscillospiraceae bacterium
ACCGGCTGGCTCTGCGGCTACAAGTATGCCACCAAAGAGATGGGTCTGGACGTGGATATGCTCTACACCTACCTGGGCGAGCTGACCGTTCAGAGCAACTACGAATCTACCAGCGTAGTCATGGACAACGGTTGTGACTATGTCTACGACGTGGCAGGCTCTGTAGCCATGGGCGCCATGCAGGCCGCTGACGAGCGCGGCGGCAAAGACGCCGGCAAGTTCATCCTGGGCACCGACTATGACCAGTACAACTACTTCAAAGAGGTCGGCGGCGTGCAGGGCTGGGAGACTCTCCTTACCTCCATGCTGAAGAATATTGAGCCCTGCGTGGCCCTTATCTTCGAAAACATCTACGGTGAGGCCACCGGCATTGAGCCCGGCAACAAAGTTTATGGCATTGCTGAAGGCGGTACGGGACTTGCTGAGAATGAGAACTATCTCTCTAACACCCCCGATGATGTGCAGCAGACCATCAAGGACCTGTCCGAGAAGATCGCCAACGGCGAGATCGATGTTGTCTCTTACTTCGACTTTGAAACCTACGATGCCTTCGCCACCTATCGCGACAATCCTGACGCTCCCTTTGTTCCCTGATCCAGTTACATCTTTGACCGTTAAATAAGAACTGTCACAGGGTGGGTGGCTCAGTTCGCCACCCACCCTGTACCGTTAAGAAGAGGTGAGATCAATGTCCAAAGAACTTCTCAGAATGGAAGGGATTACGAAAGTATATCCCAACGGCTTCATGGCCAGTAAGAATGTTACATTTTCCGTCAACGAGGGTGAGATCCATGCCCTGATTGGTGAGAACGGCGCGGGCAAGACCACCCTGATGAAGATCCTTTTCGGCCATGAAAACTGTCAGGAAGGAAAGATCTACATCAATGGGGAGGAAACCAAGATCGCCAACCCCCTGGACGCGATCGCCAAAGGTATCGGCATGGTGCACCAGCACTTCATGCAGGTCCCCAATCTGACTGTCGCTGAGAATATCATGCTGGGCATTGAGCCCGGTAAAGGCCAGATTTTTGACCGAAAAGAGGCCATCCGCCAGACCCAGGAAGCGGCGGAAAAATACCAGCTTGATGTGGATCCTAACGCGCTCATTCGCGACCTGAGCGTCGGCTACAAGCAGAAGGTCGAACTGCTGAAAGTATTGATCCGTGGCGTCCGGGTCCTCATTTTGGACGAGCCTACCGCCGTCCTTACTCCTCAGGAGACCGCCGAGCTGTTTGTCCAGCTCAAAGCTCTCCGGGATCAGGGCTATGGTATCATCTTTATTTCCCACAAGCTGGAAGAGGTCATGGAACTTTGTAACCGCTGCACCGTCCTCCGCCACGGCCAGGTCACTGGCCATGGTGAGATCAAGGATCTGGATCCGGTGAAGCTCTCCCGGATGATGGTGGAAAAAGACCTTGATATGAAGATTGACAAGGTCCCCGCCACTCCCACCAAGACCATCCTCCACGTGGAAAAGCTCAACTACGTGAACGATATCGGCAAGCGGGTGCTGAAGGACGTGACCTTCGGTATCCGGGCAGGTGAGGTAGTCGGCATTGCCGGTGTGGAAGGCAACGGCCAGACCGAGCTTTCCGAGATCATTACCGGCCTTCTCCACCGCACCAGCGGCCAGATCACCCTGAATGATACCGAAACAGACGGTAAAAACATCCGTCAGATCAGGGAGCTGGGTCTTGCCCATATTTCCGAGGACCGTATGAAATACGGCATCGCCCAAAATCTGTCTATTCGGGATAACATTGCCTCCATTTATCTGGAAAATCCCCGCTTTAAGAAGGGATTGCTCCTCAATACCAAAGAGCTCAACCGATTCGTCGACCAGTGCATCGAAGAATTTGAGATCGCCTGTACCGGTGGTGAGGAGGCGGTTCGTTTCCTCTCCGGTGGCAATATCCAGAAAGTCATCATTGCCCGTGAGTTTAGCTGCGGCGCCAACCTGATCGTGGCCAACCAGCCTACCCGGGGCATCGACGTAGGTACCACCGACCTCATTCGCCGTCTATTGGTACAGTACACCCGGGAGAAGGAAGTGGGCGCCCTGCTCATCTCCTCCGACCTCACCGAGATCCTGGAAGTTTCCGACCGTCTTCTCGTCATGAAGGGCGGCCAGATCGTGGCCCAGTTCAACGACGTAAAGAGCCTGACCACCGAAACTCTGGGCGAATACATGCTGGGCGTCAAGTCCATGACTACTGAGGAAATGGGGGAACTGTTTTGAAAAAAGTCGAAAGAATCGATAAGATGTTTGAGTTCCTTCGGGTTTTCTTGGGCATCGTGATCGCGTTTCTGATCTGTATCATTATCATCGTTCTCATGAGTAACGAAGACCCTGCAGGGGCCGTTTACAACTTTATGATCGGTCCCTTCATGACCCCCCGGCGCTTTGGGCAGGTGTTGGCAAAATACTCCTCCTATCTGCTGGCCGGTTTGGGTATGTGCTTCATCTATGCTGCAGGCCGCTTCAACATGGCTGGCGAGGGCTGTATCAATCTGGCTCCCATGCCCGTGCTGCTGCTGATGTTCTACACCGACTTTGGCAAGAACGTCATGATCGGCTTCCCCAAGATTGTCAACCTCATCATCATTATCGCCCTCTGCGCCATCGCCGGCGCCATCATTCTGATGATCCCCGCCTTCGGCCGTGAGAAACTGGGGGCAAACGAGATGGTGACCTCTACCATCATGAACTATTTCTGCTTGTATGCTGCCCTGTGGATATTGAAGGGGACCATCACCGACCGGTCCCGTTCCTTCCTGGGCACCCCCGACTTCCCGGAGAATATGCGTTTCACCCGGTACTGGAACGGAAGTAACTTCACCAGCGGCATCTTTGTTGCCATTATCGGCTGTATCATTGCCCTTGTGATCTTCTACCGCACTCCCCTGGGTGCCAAGATCCGGATGTGCGGCGACAACCTGCAGTTCGCCATCTACTCCGGTATCAATGCCACCCAGATGATGTTCATCGCCCAGCTCATCGGCGGCCTCTTCGCCGGCGCAGCTGCCGCGGTGGAGAACTTCGGCATCTATAACTACTACTATCAAAGCCTGCTCACCAACGTGGGTATGGACGGCCTGTTAGCGGCGGTTATGGCAAAGAAAAAACCGATTTTCGTCCCAATTACGGCATTCATCATGGCTTATATCCGTAGCGCGGCCAACGTGCTCAACGCCAACACCAACATCCCCATCGAGCTGGTGACCATGCTCCAGGCTGTCATCGTCCTCTTTGTGGCGGCGGAAGAGTTCCTGGGCGGTGCCCGCCGGAAGGCCATCTACGAGATTTCCCGTAAAGAAGAAGAATCCAAGAAGAGTACGGAGGTGGCTATCTAATGGTAGGAATGGTCGATTATATCACCAACTTTATTTACTCCCTCATCCGTATCGCGACCCCTCTGATCTTTGTATCTCTGGGTTCTTGTATCTCTCAGCAGGCCGGCCTTTTAAATATGGCTGCTGAAGCCATGATGCTGACCTCCTCCCTTGTGGGCGTTCTGGTCAGCGCCTGGTTCCAGAATGTCTGGATCGGCATTCTGGCCGGCATGTTCTCCTCCATCCTCATCGCCCTGTTCCTGTGCTGGGCGACCTTTATCATGAAGGTGGACCTGTACCTTATGTCTATCTCCCTGAATATGGCTCTGGTGGGCGGTACAGTCTTTGTGGTCTGGATGGTAACAGGCACCAAAAATACCACCGCCGGTGTCATTCAGAGCCTGGCTCTGGGCAACGTGGACATCCCTATTTTGAAGGATATCCCCATTCTGGGCGCCATCTTCTCGGGACATAATCTGTTTACGTACATCTCGCTCCTGATGGTCTTTGTGGTCTGGTTCCTCCTGTTCCGGACCAAGATTGGCCTGCGGATTCGGGCCTCGGGTCAGAATCCCGCCGCCATCGAGTCCATCGGTATCAACCCCCGAAAGATCTACACCCTGGCCTTCGTCATGGTGGCTGCCATCGGCAGCTTGGGCGGTATGTACCTGTCCATGGGCTACCAGACCTTCTTCATCCGCAATATCACCGCCAACCGGGGCTTCATCGGCATGGCGGCGGCTACCATCGCCAACGGTATGCCGGTAGGTTCCCTCATCATGAGCCTGGTCTTTGGTCTGGCCTACGCCATCACCAACTATGTCAAGCCCTATATCGTGGACTCCTACTTCCTCTCTGCCCTCCCCTTCCTGATGATCATTGTTTTCTACTTTATCATGAGCGCTTACCGCTCCCAGGAGGAGGCCCGCCGTCTGAAAGCGGCCCGGAAGAAGTTGGAAGCCGAACAGGAGTCATCTGCCAACGCAGCCTGACCCCAAAAACCGGCAAGCGGCCCACTGTCCCCCAGTGGGATAGTTTGGGCCGCTCGCTGTGTCTTTATCGTCATCAAGGAGTGATAGCAAATGGATTATGTCATCGGCGGAAACGTCATGCTGGATTCCGTCCGTTTCGCGGACGGCTCCACCAGTGGCCGGGAGAGCATCGGCGGCCCCGCCACCTTTGCATACAGCGGCGTGCGGCTTTTCACCGACAGCGTTATGCAGTGCAGCAAGGTGGGAGAGGATTTTCACCCTCTCTTTGACCCCTGGATCGCCAAAAACAAAATCGAGACCCGCGGCTTCAAAGTCATGTGTGAAAACTGCAACCACAGCTTCCTCATTTACTTCGAGGACGGCACCTACGGCGGCGACCCGAAGGATAAGGACAATTTCTATGGCCGCTCCGATTGGATCCAGGACTTCGGTTACATGAAGACCTCCCCTGCCGACATCGGTGAATTCACCAAAGAGGGCGGCGTGAAGGGGGTCTATGTGGCCCAGAACTGTGACAAGGTATTCTGGGACGACCTGGGCGCCATCAAAGCCCGGGACGGCTTTAAGATCATGTGGGAGATTGAAGGCCCCAGCTCCTACAAGCAGTTTCTGGACAAGGTGATCTACGCCTGCCAGTATGTGGACATTTTCTCCATCAACATCCAGGAGGCCCAGCACCTCTTTGATGTGGAGGGGGAGGAAGCCTGCATCCGGGAGCTTCAGAAGCTGCCTGTGGACGTAACGCTCTTCCGTGTGGGTAAAAAAGGCCTTTATTCCGTCACCCCCGATAAGGCCTATTTTCTCCCCTCCGCCCCGGTGGACCGTGAGATCGACCCCACCGGCTGCGGTAACACCTCCACCGGCGCCGCTCTTTTCGCCTACGGCGAGGGCTATGATGCGCTGATGATCGGCATCATCGCCAACTGCGCCTCTGCCCAGAACATCCGCCAGTTCGGCGTCATCCCCGATTTCGATGCGGTCCGGGATTTTGCCTGGAACCAGGCAAAAGAGCTCTATGAAGAGTACAAAGAAAAGTATGGAGTGTGATCCTATGGCGATCGAATATTTGGCCTGCGGCAACATCATGTCCGATCAGATTGAATTTCTGGACGGCACCTTCTCCGAGCTGAATATGGGCGGCCCCGCCTTCTATGCCCTCTCCGGTATGCGGCTCTGGGATCCCAACTGTAAGCTGGTCTGCCGTACCGGCGCCGACTACGCCGGCACCTATGGTAAGTGGATGGATGACAACGGCGTCCCCCGGACCTCGGTAAAGGTGGATTTGGAGAATTGCACCACCTTCATCCTGAAGTATAATCCCGACGAGTCCTTCACCCCCCGCCCCAAGTTCTCCGGGGAGCATCTGGGCTACCTGAAAACCCATCCCGAGGACATCGACGAAGCCTGCCAGGGGGAAGCGGTGAAGGGTATGTACATGGCCCACAACCTGGATCCCGTGATCTGGGCTAAGCTGGGTGAGGTCAAGAAAAAGTACGGCTTCAAGATCATGTGGGAGATCGAGTACGCCTCCGCCCTCCGGGAGCGGATGGGCCTCAGCCGGGAGGAAGTGCTGGAGAAGATCCGCAAGGTCATGGAGGTGGCCGATGCCTGGTCCATCAACTGGAACGAGGCCTCCGACCTCTTTGATATCCCCCGTGAGAACGACGAGGCCATTATCGCCGAGATCCAGAAGCTTCCCGTGGAATTCACTCTCTACCGGGTAGGTACCCGGGGCGCCTACGCCGTCACCCCCGATGCGGCCTACTTCTGCGAGAGTATCGACCCCTTCGGCCCCTCGGTGGACCCCACCGGCTGCGGCAACAATTCCACCGGCGCCGCCATGCAGTCCTGGGTGGCGGGCGACCATCCCGCCATGACCGTGGTGAAGGCCTGCATTTCCTCCGGTTTCAACGCCGCCCAGCGGGGTCCCTTCCCCCTCTATACCAAGGAGAAGGTGGCTCTGGCCCAAAATCTGGCCCAGGAATATTTTGAAAAGGTTATGGCCCGGCATGAGGGCAAATGACCTTTAATCTGATCAATAAAGGAGACGATCAAAATGGCAAAAACGATTTTTGACGATTTGAACGGTAAGAAGCTGGTTATCGGCCTGGTTCACCTGCTTCCCATGCCTGCCACCCCCCTCTATGAGGAAGGTAACATTGAGAAGATGATGGAGAAGGCCATCAAGGACTGTAAAACCCTTCAGAATGCAGGCGCCGACGGCGGCCTTATCCAGTCTGTGGACGTGTTCTATCCCACCACTGACGATACCGACTATGCCCGAGTGGCTACCATTTCTGCCATTGCCGCCCGTGTCCGGGCCGAGGTGGGCCCCGACTTCAAGATCGGCGTCCAGCTCATGATGAACTGCATCACCCCCAGCCTGGCCGCCTGTAAGGCCGCCGGTGCCGACTTCACCCGCTGCTCCGCTCTGGTCTCCGCCACCGACAGCATCTATGGCCGGGTAGAGGCCGACCCCCTGAAGGTAGCCGAATACCGGACCAAGATCCATGCCCAGAACATCGGCATGATCAGCGAGATCTCCGGCTACCACTTCAAGGCCGAGTACAGCCAGTCCCTCATCCAGTCTCTGGCCGGTGCCTCCATGAAGATGGGCGCCAACGCCATTGAAGTGGTGAGTCGAGATTTCGAGATGAACGAGCGGCTGGTGAAAGACGTGAAGGCCGCCGGCCCCTTCCCCGTGATCCTGGGCGGCGGAACCGACGTGCAGAACTGCAAGGACCGTCTCCGCTACGCCGACGGCGCCCTGGTGGGCACCGCCTTCGAGGGCGGCAAGTGGGGCGGTCCCATCATCGAGTCCATTGTAGCCGACTACGTGAAAAACGTGAGAGAGCTGGAGAAGGAACTCCAGTAAGATACCATACCCTCGTCCGGCGAAAGTCTTCATGGCTCCGCGGGACGAGGGTAGCCTCAGTATAACCGGAAGGGATACAAGATGAAAAAACTGAAATGGCTGTTTGGCTTTCGTTCCGGGACGCCTTGGAAGATGATCGTGGCGGTCCTCTATTACTTTGTAGGGATAGCGATACTGTTTTTCGGCCTCTTCTCTCCGCCCCTGATCCCTGCGGAGGGACGGGATCTGCTTCTCTACCGGCTCACCATCCTGATCCTTTTTCTGTGGGTGGAGAGCCCCGCCCTGTTCCTCTCTGACACCCCTCTTCGGAAGAAGCTACCTTTCTTCAAACAGGAGAACGGAATGATGTCCCTGGCGGGCATGATGCTGGTCTGCGTGATCTTCGTCTACCTCTTCGCTACCGTGGAAAATTTCCACTCCGAGGACTACAAGACCCGTTTTAACAGCTATATGTCCGGTCTTTACGGAGTAGAGACCCAGATCCCATAGCAAGAGAGAGAAGGAAGTTTATGACCACCTATTTTTCCACCCCTGCCGCCGTTGTCCTCACTCTGCTGGCTGCCGCCATGTGGGGCAGCTGGATGCAGGTCGTCAAATGGCGGAAGGATTACCCTATCGCGGGTATCGCTTTTTGGCTCTATATGTTCTCCTTCATTCTGGTCTGGGGCATTACCCTGGTCCTAACCCCCTCCCTGCTGCCGGAGGGCATCATCGAGGCCTCCAAAGGCAATGGCAGCGTCATCGGCCAGATCCTTCTGGGGGGCGCTATGATGAGCTGCGGCCTTCTTTTCAGTCTCACCGTCATGAGCGAGGTGGGCCTTCTGCTGGCTACCACCCTCAGCGGTGCCATCACCAGCGTTTTGGGGATCTTCACCTCCATCTCCAAGGAGGGCTTGCCCGAAAACCCCATGGCACTGCCTCTCATTTTTCTTGTGACCGTCATGTTTCTGCTGGCAAGTCTGGTTTGCTCCTGGTCCTCCAAAATGCGTGACCGGGACCGGATGATCGCCGCGGGCAAGGACCCCAGCCGGGACAAGCCAAAATCCAACATCACCGCCCGAGTGCTGATTCTCATTCTTCTCAACTCGGTACTCACCAACGGCTGGTCCATCGGCACGGCCACAGGGACCGCCGCCGGCCTTCCTCCCATTCTGACCTGTGCCTATATGGCAACCGGCTCTGCTTTGGGGATCCTGGCAGTGTGCATCGTCCTCTTCACCGTCAAAAAGCTGTGGAAAACGGTGTTCTGCATCGGGCAGAGCAAACTCCCCCTTCTCCTCAGCGCCATCTCCGCCTGCTGCCACTACGGCGGCAACCTTATTTCCATCTACTCCATGCCCACACTCAGTGCCACGCTGTCTTTCCTCTTCGGACGGACCTCCAGCGTTTGGACCTATTTCTGGGGCTTCTTCTATAAGGAGTACGAGGGAGCAGGGAAAAAGACCATGAGAGTCCTCTATTTTGGCCTTCTTCTCTATTTCCTGGCCCTTGGCCTGCTGTTTTTGTATAATTTCGGTTGATCTCAATAGATCCCGACCTACGAGGAGGTTACAAAAATGAACAAATCGGAGTTCAACAACCCCATCCGCCGTCAGGTCTTCAGCCTTCCCGACCTGGTGGAGGAGCAGCTTACCGCCTGCTTCGGCCACGGCCTGAAGGAGCTTATCTCTATGGCGGAGATTTTTGACGCTCGGAAGATCATCCTCACCGGCGCCGGAGATTCTTACGCCGCCGCCATCGCCATGGCCCCTGTCATTGAAAAATACTGCGACTGCTTCGGTGTCCAGGTCATGCGAGCGGTGGAGTTCTGCCGGTTCCTGCCCACGGCGGATATCGGCATTGGAGAGCCCAACAGCCCCCTTGTCATTGCCATCAGCGCCGGCGGCGGTACTTCCCGGGTGGTGGAGGTGCTGGAGAAGGCCGCCAAGGTAGGTGCCTTCCCCATCCTGCTCACCAACAATCCCAACAGTAAGGCCGCCCAGGCTGCCAAGCGGGTCTATGTGATGGAGACCCCCTCCCTGCCCGGCAACGACAGCCCGGGCCTGCGCTCCTACTTTGCCTCCGAGCTGGGTCTTATCGCCTTTGCCTCCCGGATGGGCCACGTCCGGGGTACCCTGCCCCCCACCGGCCCCGCCCAGTTCAAGAAGGCCATTCTGGACTACGTAAAGAGCTACGAGGGCGAGGTTCTGGAGCGGATCGACGAGCAGATGTTCCGCATCGCCCAAACCTGGAAGGATTTTGAGCGCTTTGACTTCATCGGCGACGATGTGGAATTTGGCTCCGCCTTCTTCGGCGCCGCCAAGTTCTTAGAGTGCAACGGCTGCGCTGTCACCGTGGATGACTCTGAGGACTGGTGCCACATCAACTACTTCATCAAGGACCCCCAGACCATCGGCACCGTTATCATGGCCGACAAGCACTCCCCCTCCTTCGGCCGCATCATCGAGACGGCCAACTCCGCCCACAGCATTGGCCGGCCCGTTCTGGTAGTCACCAACTGCGCCGACAAGGTCTTTGCCGACGGTGTCGAGGTCTGCGTTTTGCCCGAGACCCCCGAGGGCTTTGAGTGGCTCATGCCCCTCATGGACTACGCCCCCGCCTCCATCCTGGCCGGCTATATCACCACCCTCAGCGGCGAGCCCTTCTTCCGCCGGCTGAACGTCACCACCGGCGAGATGGTGGAGGACACCCCCTTCGCCAACCGGGAGTGCTTCACCATGGGCAACAGTAAGATTGAGATCTACGAATAAGAGGAGGGTTTTGACGTGTTTTACAAAAAAGAACTGACGACCACCTTCCGCTCCTGCACCTCCATCACCGCCGAGGTGAATGAGCTGGTGGCCCAGAGCGGCGTGAAGGACGGCATCTGCCTGGTCTCTGTCCCCCACACCACCGCCTCCCTGGTCATCACCTCCTTCTGGGATCCCCGGGGGCTGGACGACCTACTGGACGAGATTGACCGCAACATCCCCACCCGGGTGAGCTACAAGCATCAGGACTCCCCCTATGACGCCTCGGGCCATGTGAAGTCCGCCATGATCGGCTCCTCCGCCAGCCTTATCATCAGCGGCGGCAAGCTGATCCTGGGCTCCTCCCAGGGCCTCGTCTTCGTGGAGCACGACGGCCCCCGGCCCCGGGAGTTCTATGTGGAAATCATAGAAAAGCCCGTGAAACTCACCAAGCTGAGCGTCCCCACCGTCTACATGGGTATGCACGACATCACGGACGACGTGCAGAAGGCCGTTGCCGACAGCGGCGTTCAGGAGGGTATGTGCCATATCTCCGTCCTCCACTCCACCGCCGGCCTTGTCATTGCCCCCAAAGACGAGGCCTCCCGGAAGGACGTCATGGAGGATATCGAGCGGATGGTCCCCACCCGTGTGGACTTCAAGCACCGGGAGACCGCCTCCGACGCCGGCGGCCACGTCAAGACCTCCCTCACCGGGACCCAGATCTCCCTGCCCGTTCAGGGCGGCAAGCTGGTCCTTGGCCCCGAGCAGGCTGTCGTCTTTGCCGAGTTCGACGGTCCCCGGCCCCGGAACTGCTTCGTGGGCGTCTACGCAGATTAAGGAATGGAGGGATACACCATGGACAAGAAAATGTATGACAATCCGCTTCGCCAGCAGTGCATGAGCATTCCCGACCTCTGCGCCGACCAGATCGCCGGCGTACGCAAGGGGATCGAGGAGTCCATCCCCGCTGACGTTCTGAAGGGCTGCCGCCGCATTATCATCACCGGCTGCGGCGACTCCTATGTGGCCGCCAAGGCCGCCATTCCCGCCTTCAAAAAGTTTGGCGGCAAGTTCGGCAACAACTTCGGCTATGACCGGGCCATCAATCTGGCCCGCTACGTGGAGTTTGACCCCCGGTATTCCGACTCCACCCTGGTGGTGGCAGTGAGCTGCTCCGGCGGCCCCGCCCGGATCCAGGAGGTCCTTCGCCGGGCCAACCACCACGGCTGCCACACCCTGGCCGTCACCAACAATCCGGACAGTCCCGCCGGCCAGGAGGCCGAGTACAAGCTCATCGTCAACACCCCCGCCTTCCCCAATGCAAGCCCCGGCCTTCGCAACTACTACGCCTCTCTGGTGGGGCTTTATATGCTGGCCGCCCGGTTCGGGGAGGTCACGGGCATCAGCCCGGCGGGCACCATGGATGAGATGGCCCGGGCCATCACCGAGTATACCGCCGCCTACGCCCCCCTGCTGGAGGGTATGGACGATCAGATGTTCACCCTGGCCCAGACCTGGAAGGACTTTAAGTCCTACGACTTCATCGGCGACGACATCCAGTACTGCACCGCCTTCTTCGACGCGGCCAAAATCGTGGAGGTAGTGGGCGGCATGACCAACGTAGATGACTCCGAAGACTGGTGCCACGTGCCCTTCTTCCAGAAGGGGCCGGACAAGATCGGCACCATGGTGATCGCCGACCGCTTCGCTAACAACAAAAGCCGCATCGGCGAGACCATCAGCCAGGCCGCCGGCGTAGGCCGGCCGGTGCTCCTGGTGGCCAACGGCACCAAGGATGACTTAGGCATCACCGCCGACATCAATGTCTGCACTGTGCCTGAAGCCCCCGAGGGCTTCCCCTTCCTCACGGTGCTCATGAACTACATCCCCGGCGCCATCCTAGCCGGCTACCTCTCTACCCTCACGGGAGAGCCCTTCTTCCGGGGCGGCGGCGTTTGGAACGAGCCCGGGAACAACACCATCCGCACCAGCAAGATCGAAGTACTGTAAGGAGGCGGGACCATGCTGAAAAAGAATACTGTTACGACCCCCCAGAAGGGGTGTTTGGTCGAGATCACCGAAGCGGTGAAGGAGGCGGTGGCCGCCTCCGGGCTCCGGGAGGGTGTCATCACCGTCTGTACCCCCGACGTGGACGCCGGAATCCTCATCACCTCCTTCTACGACCCCAAGGGCCATGAGGATATCATCGACGACTTTGTCCGCATCTTCCCCGCCCGGGATAACTTCCACTTCCAGGGAAGTGTCACTGAGGGAGCCGCCCACAGCAAATCCTCCGTGGCCGGCCAGTCGGTGGATTTCATCCTCAGCGAAGGTGAAATGAAGCTGGGTGGTTCCCAAGGCATCTTCCTGGCGGAGTACACTGAAGCCAAAGAGCGGACCTACTACATCAAAGCCATCGGCTAACGGAACAAGGGAGACGGCGGGCCAACACCCATCGTCTCCCTGGTCCCTATTCGCAATTCCAAAGAGAAAGACGTGTGAAAGAGATGAATACGCAAAAATCCAAACGCCACTACGCCTGGACCATCGTGGCCTGCTGCATCCTCACCAGCTTCACCACCAGCGTCATCGGTGTGAGCCTGACCAACTTCATCTCCCCGGTGGTGGCTGACTTCGGCATCGAGGTCCACCAGCTCACCCTTACCAGCAGCATCCAGTGTGCGGTGATGGCCCTTCTCTACCCTGTGGCGGGTAAACTTCTGAATACGGATAAGCTCCGTTACCTGGTGCCTGGCTTCCTGCTCCTCATGCTGCTGGGTATGTTCCTCATGGGCTCCTACCACTCGGTGTTCGGCTTCTACATCTCCGGCGTTATGATCGGTGCCGGCTCGGCCTTCACCCAGTTTCTGGCTCTTCCCCTTATCATCAATATGTGGTTCAAGGAGAAGACGGGCACCGCCCTGGGCATCGTGGTATCCTGCGGCAACGCCTTCGGCATCCTCTTCAATCTGCTCTCCGCCCAGCTTATTGTCAGCCTGGGCTGGCGGAACGCCTACCATATTCTGCCCATCATTCCCCTTGTCATCGCCATCCCCTACATCGTCCTCCACCTGAAACGGCCCGAGGACGTGGGGTGCCTGCCCTACGGTGCGGAGAAGGCAGAATCCGTCCGGGTCAATAAGTCTCTGGACAACACCTGGGGCCTCACCCGGAAGCAGGCCTTCGTCATGCCTATGCTCTACCTTGCCTGGTGCACCTGCCTTTGTTACAGCGTGGGCAGCAGCGTACCCACCTACACCGCTGCCTTCACCACCATGGAGCTGGGCAAGACCATCCAGTTCGGCTCCGTCGCCGCCAGCGTTTACAGCGTGGGCGCCGTCGTGGGCGGCTACCTGCTGGGCCGGGTCAACGACAGGTTCGGCGTCCGGGCCGGTATGCTCTGGGGCGCGGGCTTCATGACTCTGGGCATGGTGGGCATGATGGGTGCCATCCAAAATAGCGCCATCCTGCTCCCCGTCTGCTTCCTCACCGGCCTGGGCGGACTCAATATGTACAGTGTCCAGGCTCCCCTGGTGGCCCGGACGGTGGTGGGCGATAAGCACTACTCCGAGATCTGGTCCATTCTCATGATGGGCAACAGCATGATCGCCGCCTTCACCGTGGCTCCCATTGGCGGCATCTACGACGCCACCGGCAGCTTCCGGGGCGCGTTCTTCATCGGGATCGGCACCTTCGTGGCCGCCCTGGTGTTCGGTAATCTGGCCCTCAGTATGTCTAAGGCCTACCGGACCAAAGCGGAAAAAGACGGTAATTGACGCCGGTTTTCCCCGGCATAGGAGGTAATTACGTGAAAAAGCAGGATTATTACAACTCGGTGACCGACCAGGTGAAGGACCTTCAAAACCTGGCTGCCATCCAGGCGGACAAGTGCTTTGACCTTGCCAAGCTGGATACCGTTCTGGGTCCCGACACCGCCAAAAAGATCAAGCGGGTCATCATCACCGGCTGCGGCGATTCCTACTCCGCCGCCGGCGCCATGATCCCCGCCATCAAGGCTCTCTCGGGCCTTAAAAAGTGCAACTCCCCCGACATTATGGACTTCTGCCGCTACTACAGCCCCCTCCGGGTGGCCAAAGGCTGCGAGATGGACGAAGTCCTTGTCATGTCCATCAGTTTCAGCGGCTCTGCCGACCGGGTGGCCGAGGCCCTCACCAAGGCAAACGACCTGGGCTGCGAATCCCTCCTCATCACCCGGACCCCCGATTCCAAGGGTGGCCGTGCCGCCAAGCGGGTCTTTAACGTAGAGACCCCCGACGGCTGCAACTCCCCGGGCCTTCGCTCCTACTACGCCAGCATGGTGGGCATCATGGCCCTGTCGGCCTACATCGGCCTTCATAACGGCACACTGGACAAGGGACGGTTCTTCGAGGTGAAGCAGCAGGTCACCGACTACACTCTCGCCTTCATGAAGGAGTTTGAGCGTATCGACGACCAGATGTTTGAAGAGGCCCTTCGGATGAAGGACCTCACCAAGTTTGAGGTCATCGGCGACTGGAACGAGGGCTACTCCGCCCAGTTCGTAGAGCAAAAATTCATCGAGTGCGGCGGCGTGTACTGCGACCACACCACCTCGGAGGAGTTCGCCCACATCAGCTTCTTCTTCCGCTGCCCCAACGAGTTTGGTACCGTCATCCTCATCAACGAGGACGACCCCAGCCTGAGCCGTATGGTAGCCACCATTGACGGCTGCCTTGCCCAGCACCGGCCCACCCTCATCGTCACCGACGCCGCCGACCCCTCAATTTTCACCCAGTACCCGTGGCAGGATATCCTTTTTGAGCGGACGGGCCAGCGCATGGAGCGCTCCACCACCCCCGATGTTCCCTCCGTCTGCCGAATCCCCAAGGCCCCGGCGCGCTGGATGTCTCCCCTGGTGGATTATATCCCCGGCTCCCTTCTGGCGGGCTACCAGGCTGCGGTGAACGAGAAGCCCTACTTCTGCGGCCGCTATGATTTCAGGACCCAAACTTGGACGGGGAGGTAAGAAACCATGTATAAAAGACTGAACAACGAACAGTGTTACCGGAAGTTTTATTTTCAGGACAGCTTTTACGCCCAGTGCATGGACGTAAACCCCATGACCCTGATCCAATTCGACAATGCCGTGGCACAGGTCAAGAAGATCATCGACCAGCCTATTTTCCGCTCTGCCCGTCATGTCATCGCCACCGGCTGCGGCGACTCCAACCTGGCCGCTTTTGCAGTAAAGGAAGCCTTTGAGCATTACCTCCCCGAGGTGGAGTACGAGGGCGTGGAGGCTGTGGAGCTAAGCCGGCATTATGATTTCGGCGAGGACGCTTCGGACACCATCGCCCTCTACATCAGCTACTCTGGCGAGGTGCTCCGCACCAGCGAGGCCATGGAGCAGTGCAAGCGCCACGGGGTCACAAACGTGGCTGTCACCACCCACCCCAACTCCCGGAACGCCCGGGAGGCCGACATTCTCTATTTTACCGACACCCCGGCGGGGGACAACAACGCCGGCCTTCGTACCTACTTCGCCAACGTCCAGAGTGTCATCATCCTCTGCGCCGCCATGGCGGAGCTCCGCACGGACAAGAGCCTTCTCCCCGCTCTGCGGGAGCAGGTCAAGGCCTACCACGACGCATTCTTCTCCGAGCTGGAGCAGATCGACGAATTCTGCTTCCGCAGCGCCATCCACTGGATGGACAAGAAGTATCTGGAGATTTGTGCCGACGGCCCCATGTTCTGGGCGGGCAAGTTCATCCAGGCCAAGGTCATCGAGCTCTCGGGCGACGCCTGCTCGGTCATTGACAGCGAAAACTATATGCACGTCAACTCCCTCATGTACCCCGGCGCTGACATCGGCGAGATTGTCATCATCAACAGCAACGACCAGAATGTCTCCCGTATCGCCGAGAGTGTCAACGCCATGGTGTCCAAGGGCGGCCGTGAGGTGGTCCTTTTCTCGGACAAGGCTCCGGAGGAGCTGGGCATTACCGAGGCGGTCCGTTACTGCCACATCGCCATGCCTCCCAAGGAGTGGAACTTCCTGGCCCCCCTCTACGCCTTCCTGCCCGGAGCCATCTTCGCCGGCTTCCGCCACACCACCATCGGCGAGCCCATGTTCCGGGGCGGCATGGATCCCACCATCTTCATCCCCGCCTACTTCCCGCCTGTGGATGTGGTGGAAAAGTAAAAGAGATAAGGAAATACCCATAGGGAGGAGTAATATCTGAGATGATCGACAAATCTCTCCGCGAGCATTATGCCTTTAAGATCCTTCTGGCCTGCATCGCCATCAAGATAGGTACCGGGGCGGTGACCCATGTCTGTATGGGCAACTTTGTGGCCCCTATCACGGCGGAATTCGGCTGCGAGGTCAGCGAGCTCACCATGTTCACCAGCTTCAACGCCATCGCCATGGCCCTTCTCTACACCACCGCCGCCAAAATCCTCACCACCCGCCGCATCGGCCTGGTGATGGGCTTCGCCTCCCTGGTGGAGATGACGGGGGTCGCCATGATGTCCAGCTTCAAAAGCGTCTTTGTCTTCCGCTTCGCGGGAGCCCTTATCGGCGGCGCCAACGCCTTCACCGGCCTCATTGCCATCCCCCTTATCATCAATATGTGGTTCCGGAAGAAGACGGGCACCATCCTGGGCCTTGTCATCGCCATTGGCAATGCCGCCACCGTCCTCTACAACCTGCTTTCCGCCCAGCTTATCACCAGCTTCGGCTGGCGGAACGCCTACCTCATTCTGGCTGGCATGGGCCTGCTGCTCACCGTCCCCGCCATCTTCCTCTTCGTCAAGAGCCCCCAGGAGGCCGGCTGCCTTCCTTACGGAGCCGAGGATGTGGAGCCCACCCTGGACGCGCCGGAAACCTCCGGTTCCGAGTGGGGCCTTACCAAGAAGGAGGCCTTCCGGCTTCCCATGCTCTACGTAGCCTGGGCCGCTTGCATCTTCATCAGCTACGGCAGCGCCGTGGCGGGCTATGTCACCCCCTTCACCACTATGGAACTGGGCCAGACCATCAACTTTGGCGCCCGGGTGGGCGTAGCCATGAGCCTGGGCGGCATTCTGGGCAGCGTCATCGTGGGCCGGATCAACGACCGCTTCGGTGTCAAGGCAGGCTTCACCTGGGGCGCTGTCACCACCACTGCCGGCTACGCCATGATGTTCCTCACCTACGGCACTCCCATGCTGGCCTATGTGGCCGCCTTCGTGCTGGGCCTGGGCAACTGTATGTACATGGTCCAGTGTCCCCTTCTGGCCCGGAGCGTGGTGGGCAATAAGTACTATTCCGAGATCTGGGCAGTAATGATGGTAGCCAACAGCCTCATCGGCGGCGGCCTCTACTCCTCTGTGGGCCTCTTCTATGACCGGCTTGGCTCCTACCAAGGCGCTTTCGTCATGGGTGCCGGCCTCTATATCGCCGCGGCTTTCATCAGCTTCGCCGCCATCCGCATGAGCAAACGGCACCGGACCCGTACCGGCGCCGAAAACGCCTGAAACCCCAAACCTGAAGAAATGGAGTGTTGACTATGAACGTGATCGGACGCGACAACAACGTGAAAAAGGCCTTCCTGGCCTACCCCGAATTCACCGAGGGCCTTCTGGGCCGCCTGGACGACTCGGTCATCGCCAAGGCCATCCCCGACGAGGTGCTGAAAAACATCGACCGGGTCATCATCACCGGCAACGGCGACTCCTATGCCGCCAGCCTCGCCACCCGGGAGATCAACAGCCGCATGTTCCCCAACAAGGACTACCACGTCCTGCGCTGCGTGGACGTGAGCCGCCACTACATCTTCCCCACCGAGCTCACGCTGGTCATGGACCCCGATATCGAGCAGTCCTCGC
>JAAWPV010000032.1 GCA_022800215.1 Oscillospiraceae bacterium
CGGCGCAAGTGAGCGGCCTCGGATTTACTTCTAAGAACGGGGCTATTTTTTCTCATTTATCCTGTCCGCTTTTCTCAAAAATCTCGTCGCGCTACAGTATCGGGAAATTATGCCAATCGTTTGATCCTGTTTGACGAAGAAAATGGATTTGTCTACTACTTCTCCTCGCTTACCAGCGAAAAAGAACTTTTAAAAATGGCGGAAAGCCTTGCAAACACAGGAGAAAAATGAAATCAAAAAAATTTTTGAAAATTTTTCAAAAATCCTGTCAGGAAAATCCCTCCTGAACCGTTACCATAGTAGAGAGCCATAAAAGGGCGGCTCTACTACCAAGGAAAGGAGGAAACTTCCATGAAAAAGCGTATCACCGCTTTGACCCTGCTGCTGGCTATGTGCATGACCCTGTGCGCCCATGCGGTTCAACCCCGGACTTGGAATGATTTTGATTATATTCCATCCCTGTCCGTGTCGAGGAATACCGCCACTTGTAAAGTGGAGGTCAACGCTATGGATTCCAGCGCCAAGATCACCATCACGGCCACACTGTACGCCGACGGCAGCTCCCTGGCCACCTGGATGACCTCGGGCACAGGCAGCGCCAAGCTGGACAAGAGCCTGACCAAGGATGCCATCAGCAAGGGCAACTGCGAGCTGGAGTACACCGTCGTGGTCCGGGGCTCCGCCGGGTACGACACCGTCACCGATTCGGTGTTCGGGTAAGGGCCCACCGACCAAGGGGGCGGCCGGCCTTTGCGGCCGCCCCACATCAAAAACACATTGATAAATAAAGAAAGGATGTTTCTGAATGAAAATGCGGAAAATGTTTAGCCTGATTCTTGCTCTTGCTTTGGCTACAAATCTCTCTGCTCCCGCCTTTGCCGTAGAAAACACTACTGACAATATTTCTTCGATAGAATTACCATCTGGGCATGTTGTTTTTACTTCGGCTGGTGATCCTGATGCTCGTGTCTATTTTGTAGACCCAGCCCTAATGAAAGATAATGGTATTCAGCCTCTTGGGGAACAGCATGAAGTATATGACCATTCATATTATGTGTATAGCCACAAAACCATGACTGCTGATAATGTTGGCCCTCGTGAAAACGATAGATTCTTAATCTCAGTAGCTCGTGGGGCCACTAAAAAATTAACTTCAACTGTCAGTGTATCTGGAACAGTAGGCATTGAAGTGAATGTTGGGATAGATATTGAGGAAGTTATAAAAATTGGAGTGACTGGAAACGCTTCGGGTACTAAAACTTTTACGTGGGGCAGAGAAACGACATATAGTGGGCCTGACGCTCCATACAACAGTAGGAGTTACTATGCGGCGATTAATTACGATATTTATACTTGCTATGTTACACGATATGATGTATATACAATTTATAATGGTTCCTCGCCTACATTGAATACAGTTGAATATAAAGTAGGCCTTATTGCTGTTGAAGACGTAAAGGTTCCTAGACCTGCCGAGTACTCAATAGACAGTATACAGTAAAAACCATGAAGCGGAAAGTAACCTTGATAACGGTTCTAATTACAGTTTTTGCGTTGCTTCTCATAAATCGAGATGAGTCACCAGAATGTAAAGTGGAAGTGGAGTTGTGCAATGTTGAAGTTTCATTGTGCTCCATAACTGTGGGCAATAACCAACAAACTGGATTTCGATTTGATATTCAATATCGTGTTTCGCATCAAGTAGAAGCCAGCGAGAAAATCGGATTTCAAATCGAATATTCAAAGGAGTTGCGGGAGTTACTTGGACGTGATCGTTCAGGGATTACGTATGTTCAGATAGACAAGCAGCAAAATCCAGTGCCGCTAAATACCACTTTTGAAGTTTATACGAGCAAGTTGTTCAACAATACAGATTTTGAGAAGGTCGATTTTGTTGTCCATTGCTATTGCGGAGATAGAATTTTCGCAAGTGAAAGTAGAGAGGCAGTTTTACTACAGTAAACTGATTCTAACAGAACCGGGAGCGGGATGCTCCCGGTTCTGCTTTTATTGACTTCCCCCGGCGCATATGCTAAACTGTACCAGTGCATTTTGAAGAACAAATCTCAGCCTAAAAGGATGGGAATGGTATGAATATCATCATTGTAGGGGACGGAAAGGTGGGCGCCGCTCTGGCGGGACAGCTCGCCAAGGAGGGCCACGACGTGACCATCGTGGATTCCAACCCCAAGGTACTCACCGACACCGCCGAGCAGATGGACGTGATGGCGGTCATCGGCAACGGGGCCTCCATGGCCACCCTGAAGGAAGCGGGGGCGGGGGAGGCCGACGTGCTCATCGCCGCCACCAGCCGGGACGAAGTCAACCTTCTCACTTGCCTCACCGCCAAGAAGCTGGGGGTGGGCAGGACCATCGCCCGGATCCGAAATCCGGAGTATTCCGACCAGCTCGTCGCCATGCAGGAGGAGCTGGGGCTTTCCATGACGGTGAACCCGGAGCAGGCCGCCGCCGAGGAGGCCTTTCGGATGCTCCAGTTCCCCTCCTTCCTGAAGCGGGACTCCTTCGCCAAGGGACAGGTGGAGATTGTGGCCGTCCCTGTGGGCAAGGGCTCCAAGCTGGCGGGCATCCCTCTTTTCAAGCTCTACGAGATCGCCGGGGCCAACGTGCTGGTGTGCGCTGTGGAGCGGGAGGACGGGGTCTATGTTCCCTCGGGCGGGTTCACCCTTCAGGAGGGGGACACCATCTATGTCACCGCCGGCATCCAGGACCTCACCAAACTGGTGAAGAACATGGGCCTTGTGGAGAAGCGCATCCGCAGCCTTATGATCATCGGCGGGTCCCGCATCGCCTTCTATCTGGCCAAGCGGTGTCTAGACAGCGGCATGGATGTGAAGATCATCGAGCGGGACCATGAGCGGTGCATTCAACTGGCCGAGACCCTTCCCAGGGCCATCGTCATCGAGGCCGACGGTTCCCGCCACGACATTCTGGCCGCCGAGGGTCTCAAGAGCTACGACGCGGTCATCACCCTCACGGGCATGGATGAGGAAAACGTAGTCCTTTCCATGCTGGCAAGCCACGTGGGAGTACCCAAGGTTATCACGAAGATCAACCGCATGGAGTATGCCGATGTGTTCCGCAAGGCGGGCATCGGCTCCATCATCAGCCCCAAGGGCCTCTGCGGGGCCCATATTCTCCGCTATGTCCGGGCCATGAGCTCAGCAAGCGGGGAGGACAGCGTTCTCACCCTCCACACTCTGGTGGACGGCCAGGTGGAGGCACTGGAGTTCCTGGTGGGGCCTGAGACACGGCATCAGGGGGAGAAGCTGATGGATATTCCTCTGCACAAGGGGATCTTGGTTTCCGGCATCAACCATCAGGGCCGGTCCATCCTGCCCCGGGGCGACAGCAGCTTTGCGGCTGGGGACACCATCGTGGTGGTCACCGCCGGCGGGCGGCGGCTCAGTTCTCTGGATGACATTTTTGCCGATTAAGGCCGAGGGTGTGTATACATGAACCGTAAAATGATCGGGAAGGTGCTGGGCTTCCTGCTTCTGCTGGAGTGCGTCTTCCTTCTGCCGCCGGCCCTTATTTCCGCTCTGGACGGGGAGTGGGTGGCCCTCAGAGCCTTCTTCACCGTCATGGTGTTTGGCGCCGCTGTAGGCGGTATCCTAAGCGCCCTTTGCCGGAAGGAGGCGGGCAGCTTCTACGCCCGTGAGGGTTTTCTCATCGTCAGTTTGGGCTGGATCGTCCTCTCCATGGTGGGGGCGCTGCCTTTCTGGCTCAGCGGGGAGATCCCCCACTATGTGGACGCTGTGTTTGAAGTGATCTCGGGCTTTACCACCACGGGAGCCTCCATCCTCATCAACGTGGAGGGCCTCAGCCGGGGGATGCTCTTCTGGCGGAGCTTCACCCACTGGCTGGGGGGTATGGGCATCCTGGTGTTCCTGCTGGCCATCGTGCCCATGGGGGAGGGAGGTTACAGCGTCCACCTTCTCCGGGCGGAGAGCCCCGGCCCCTCGGTGAGCAAGCTGGTGCCTAAAATGCGGCAGACCGCCGCCATCCTGTACTTACTCTATATCGCCCTGACGGTGCTGTGCGTTGTGTTTCTGCTGGCGGGAGGGATGCCCCTTTTCGACAGCCTCTGCACCTCCTTCGGCACGGCGGGTACCGGCGGTTTCGGCATCAAGAATGACTCCATGGCGGGCTACTCGCCCTATCTGCAAACGGTGTGTACCGTCTTTATGGCCCTTTTCGGGGTGAACTTCAGCGTCTATTTTCTGGTGCTCATCGGCAGGTTCAAGCAGGCTCTTTTCAATGAGGAGCTGGGGGTGTATCTGTCCATCTTCTTTGGCTCCATCGCCATTATCACTACCAACATTTATCCCCTCTACGGCAGCATCCGGGGTGCCCTTCATGACGCGGCCTTCACCGTGTCCAGCATCATGACCACCACCGGCTTTGCCACGGCGGACTTTAACCTGTGGCCCCAGCTTTCCCGGACCATCCTGGTGATGCTGATGATCGTAGGCGCCTGCGCGGGCAGTACGGGGGGCGGCATCAAGTGTGCCCGGCTGCTGCTTTTGGGCAAGAGCCTCAACGCCCGGATTCGGCAGATGCTCCACCCCCGCAGCGTGAACCTTATTCAGGTGGACGGGGCCACGGTGGATGAGGAGACCATCCAGGGGGTCAACACCTACATGGCGGCCTACTGCGCCATTGCTGTGGTGTCGGTGCTGATCCTGTCTCTGGATAATCTGTCTCTGGAGACCAACGTCACCGCCATGCTGGCCTGCCTCAACAACATCGGCCCCGGCCTTGACCTGGTGGGGCCCACCAGCAACTACGCCCATTTTTCCGACCTGTCCAAAATCGTTTTGATGTTCAATATGCTGCTGGGCCGGCTGGAGATTTTCCCGCTGCTCGTCATGCTGAGCCCCAGAACCTGGCGGAAGGCCAACTGAAAAGTCCCTCCATATATACCTGATTTCACCCCCCAAGTATTGTATGTTCTGATACATCCAAGGAAAATGTTTTTTATTTTCGTAAAAAGTGACGAAGAGCCGGGAGCGATGCTCCCGGCTCTTTCCTTTCACTTCTTCATCTGCCAGGGGACCATCTCCATGCGGACGAAGTATCCCTGCTCGTGCTTGCAGACGGGGCACTGCTCAGGCGGACGCTGGGCGGTGACCACATAGCCGCAGTTAAGGCACATCCACTGGCAGGACATATCGCTGATAAAAAGCTTGCCCTGCTCAATGAGGTCGGCGAACTGGCCGAACCGGTCACCGTGGATCTGCTCGATGCGGGCGATTTGGGAGAAGAGGTGGGAGATCTCGGGGAAGCCCTCCTCCTTGGCGGTGTGGGCAAAGGCGGTGTAGTCGTGCTCGTACTCCTGGTACTCGTTGTGCTGGGCGGAGCGAAGATGCTCGGCCACGGTGGTGTAGAGGTCGATGGGGTAGGCGCCGTCAATGGCGATATTCTCCCCGGCAAAGGGCTTCAAATGGTCATAGAAGGCTTTGGCGTGGGCCTCCTCCTGGCTTGCGGTGAAAAGAAACACCATCTGGATGCAAGGAAGACCCTGCTTTTTGGCAAAGCCGGCGGAGAAGGTGTAGCGGTTCTTGGCCTGACTCTCTCCGGCGAAGGCCCGGAGCAGGTTTTTCTTGGTCTCACTTTGGGCAAAGTCAACGGACATGGGACATTCCTCCTTTATATGGATGGAAAAAGTATGCCCGGTTCGTGGGACGGATATACGAAAAGGGGCGGCGGTCCTTTGACCGCCGCCCCTTTCATTTTTAAAGAAGAAAAGTCTCAATAAGCGCCCCGGCCTCCGCCGCCGGATCCCTTTCCATGTCCAGCCAGTGGACGTCCCTGTCCTTTTTGAACCAGCTCACCTGCCGCTTGGCAAAGCGCTTGATGGCCCGGCCCAGCTCCTCGATAAGCTGTTCCTCCGAGGGGATGGCCCCGGTGAGATAGCGGAGGATGTACCGGTATTCCAGCCCCAGCCCCTCCAAAAATTCGTCGCTGACGCCATTTTTACGGAGGTTCGCCACCTCCTCCACCATACCCGCCTCCAGCCGGGTGATGAGCCGCTCGTCAATGCGGCGGCACACCGTCTCCCGGGGGAAATTGATTCCCAGGGTGAGGACCTCATACCGGGGGCAAAGGGTCCGCTCGGTGTGGGGGTCCTCGCCGTTTTGCACCTTTTCCAGCAGCCGCACCAGCCGGGGCCGGTTGTGGAAGCAGTCCTCGTCCAGCGCCACCCCGGCCTCTGTGAGCCGCGCCCGCAGCTCTTCCGTGGGCAAGGCCTCCAGCTCGGCGCGAAGAGCGGGGTCGGGGGGTGCCTCGTGGAAGACATAGCCCTCGCTGACCGCACGGACATAGAGCCCAGTGCCGCCCACCAGAAAGGGCAGGTTCCCACGGGCCAAAATGCCGTCGATGGCGGCGTAGGCCTCCTGTTGGAACCGGGCCACCGAGTACTGCTCCCCAGGCTCCGCCACATCCAGAAGGTGGTGGGGAACGCCCTCCATCTCCTCCGCTGTCACTTTTCCGGTGCCTAGGTCCAGGCCCCGGTAGACCTGCCGGGAGTCGGCGGAGATGATCTCCCCGTTGTATTTTTTCGCAAGAGCGACCCCCAGTCCGCTCTTGCCGCAGGCGGTGGTGCCTAAGATGACGATGAGCTTGGGTTTGGACATGGGGAGACCTCCTTTTCTGGAGGCCATTGTATCATATTTTTACCCCCAAGGCAAATGAAAAGGATCGCCCGGTTACCGGGCGGCCCTTCCTTATGTAGTTACAGCCAATCTTCCACCACATCCCGAAGGTGGATAGGGCTCACCTGGTTCCGGATCAGCTTTTCCACCAGCTCATCGATCCGTGGGACGCTGACGGTGATGTTGGGTACAGCGGCCCGCTCCCCGGTCCGGTGGGAGGTGATCTGAACGCCGTAGCTTTCGCAAGCAAAGCTGCCTACACCCACCTCGTCCACTAAAATGGAATAGTCGTATGGTCCGCAGTCCTCCAGGTCCGGATAGAGTGAATGAATGTCCAATCTCAATTCCCTCATATAGTGTCTTCCTCCTGTGTACTTTTGGGATGAACACATTATATTGTGTCTTCCAGAAAATGTAAAGGTGAAATCGTTCGCCCCAAATTGACACAAAAAGCGTCTTATGTAACCTCTTTTTCTTTATCGGTCAACCAAAAGTGCGAAAAAGGCAGAAAAAGAGCGAAAATGGTTGGAAAGTTTTTGGCATTGCGAAGAAAGGAGCTTTTTGATAAGATATAATCAACAAACGAAGGGAGGGGGGATGGCTGTGGGCAGATTGCGGGAGCTGTCCCGTTTTGTACTGACCCGGGGGCTCTTTCTCTGCGCGCTGCTCCTTTTGGGGACGGTGGCCCTTCTGGTGAAGGCGGGGCAGGGGGGACCCCTGAGCCCCAGGCTCTACGACTATGCCGAGGCCTTTCAGTTTGCCGCCCTGGTGGCCTTTGGCTGCGCCACCTTCGGCAGCCTTCTCATGGAGGACCTGCTGCGGTACTACGGGGAATAAAAGAGAGCCGGGAGCATTGCTCCCGGCTCTCTTTTTGCCTTGTTACCTTTCCCGGCAGAGGATGTCCTTGGCCACGGGCGTGTAGAAGAGCTCGTTCAGCTCCTTGGGGTCTTTGGTGAGGGCCAGGGCCCACATCAATTTCGCCACCATGGCCTCGGTGGTCATGTCGTAGGACTCCAGCACCCCCAAATCGCTCTTGAGCCTATGGCCTACGCTGTAAATGGACAGGTCGCTGCCCTCGTTCTGGACCTGGGTGGTCACCGCCACGATCTTGCCCCCGCTGACGGCCTGGCGGATGCGGTCGTAGAACTCCCCCTGGTCCCCGGCGGGAACGCCGCCCACGCCGTAGCTTTCGATGATGACGGCGTGATTTTCCTTTAAGAGGAAGGAAAGCTGAGCGGGGGAGGCCCCGGGAATGAGCTTCAGAAGGGCCACATTCTCGTCCAGAGATTCGTAGAAAATGGGCCCGGTGGGGGCCGGAGTGGGGAAGTAGGGCACCAGCCGGCCGTCCTGGACCATCCCCAGAGCCGGGTAATTGATGCTGGAAAAGGCCCCGAAGCTCTTGGAATAGGTTTTCCTGGCCCGGGTGCCCAAAATCACCGCCCCGCCGAAGACCACCGTCACGCCGGGGATACCGCCGTCGCAGGCCACGGTGAAGGCGTCCATCAGATTGGTTTTGGAGTCGGTGATGTCCATATGGATGGGCTTCTGGCTCCCGGTGAGGACGATGGGCTTGGGGGAGTCCTGAATGAGGTAGCTGAGGGCCGCCGAGGTGTAGGCCATGGTGTCCGTGCCGTGGCAGACCACAAAGCCGTCATAGCGGCTGTAATTTTCCCGGATGGCCTTGGCCACCAGCAGCCAGTGGCTGGGGGTCATGTTGGTAGAATCAATGTTGCACACCTGAAGGCAATCCACCTGGCAGAGGTCCCTGAGATGGGGCACATACCGCAGAAAATCCTCCCCGCCGAGGCCGGGCGTCAGCCCGGCCTCGGTCATTTCAGAGGCGATGGTGCCTCCGGTGCCGATCATCAAAATACGTTTCATTGTACTTCTCCTTTTTGATGCTTTGGTTGTATAGAAACGTCCCACAAAGAGGGATTTGAAAAATTTTTCAAAAAAATTTTCCTTGGATGTACGAAAACGTCCCACACTTGGGGGTGAAATCACCATCTTTGGAAGGGCTTTCTCAAAATCCCGCCCTTCCAAAGAAAGGAGGCAGCAAAATATGCTGACCATTATCGAACGGAATGCCCGCCCCGACGGCGGGCACGCCATCCAGAGCCAGAGCCACCGCACCGAATGTTGGCTGGAGGGTTGGATCGCGGTGCCTGAGCATCTCAGCCGGACCGTCTGGGACTGCGGCGGCTACTGTGACCTGACGGTGGAGGGGGGCGCCCTCACTGCCGTCACGGCGAAGGAGCGGCCCCAGGAGCCGGAGAGTGAACCCACCGAGGCCGAGCGGCTCCGGGCCGACGTGGACTTCCTGGCCGCCATGGCCGGGGTGTCTCTTTAAGGGGGTGAAGGTTTATGACAGTGTTTGAACTGGCCCAAAAGTATTACCCCCGCTTGTGGAACAAGGCCCGTATCCAGGCCCTGGCCGACGCCGGGCGGCTCACCCGGGAGGAAGCGGCGGAGCTCTGTGCCGACAGTACAAGCATAGCTAAGGAAGACTGAAAAGTCAATGAAAAATCTGTGGAAAGGAAGAAAACTGTGTCAGAAAAAGAAGCACTTTTGGATTTGGCCCGGAGCCAGTTGGGGGAGGCCGAATCCCCCCTAGGCAGCAACCGGGTGAAATACAATACCGCCTACTATGGCCGGGAGGTCAGCGGCAGCGGCTACCCCTGGTGCTGTGTGTTCCAGTGGTGGCTGTTCCGGGAGGCTGGCTTACCGGCGCTTTTCTACGGCGGCGGGAAGACTGCCTCCTGCACCGCCCTCTGGAACCACTATAAAAAGGAGGGCCGGACGGTGGACAAAACCCGGCTCCGCCCCGGGGACCTGGTGTTCTTCGTCTTTGATGGGGGCAAGAGCGGCTGTATGAACCATGTGGGCCTCTGCGAACGCGTGGAGGAGGGCTATGTGACCACCATCGACGGCAACACGGGCTCTGACGAGGCAAACGGCGGCGCCGTAGCCCGGAAGCGCCGGGCCCTTTCCTGGGTAGGCGGCGCAGCCCGGCCCGGTTACGAAAGCCGGGATGAGCAGAAGGAAGAGAAAGGAGAAGAGGAAATGAAACTCTATCACAGTATTGACGAAATGCCTGCCTGGGCCCGGCCTGCGGTCCGGAAGGCGTTGGAGAACGGGTACATCAGGGTGGACGAGTCGGGCAATGCCGGAGTCTGGGAGCCCAGCCTCCAGCCCCTTGTCTGGATGGACCGGGCGGGGCTTTTGGATAGGCCCGCCCGGGAAGAGGAGACGGCGGGATGATGGAGGAGAAAATTACCCTCTGGAAGGGGGCTTTCACCACGGCCATGGCCATGCTCACCGCCCTGTGGGGCTGGTTCGGCTGGCTGATTGTGGCCTGGGTGGTGTGCATGGCCCTGGACGTGTGTACGGGCATGGCCGTTGGCTTAAAGAAGGGGGAGTGGTCCTCCCGCCTGGCTCGGGAGGGGCTCTGGCACAAGGCGGGGTGCGTGGCGGCGGTGGCCGCCGCCGGCATCCTGGACCTGGTGGCCGGACAGCTCACCGCGGTGGCCGGGCAGGCACTGCCCTTCACCTATACCGTGTTCCTCTGCCCTTTGGTGGTGGGCTGGTATCTGCTCACCGAGGTGGGCAGCATCATTGAAAACGCCGGGGCTATGGGGGCGCCTCTGCCCCAATGGCTCAAGAAAGCCGTTGCCGCCCTCCGGGACCAGGTAGACGGCAAGCTGTAAAAAAAGGGGCCGGGAGCAAAATGCTCCCGGCCCCTTATATCCAAAATCATTTTTTCCTTCGTGCGTGATCGCCTATTACACGACCTCGGGATGTTCCGCGAAGAAATGGAAGAAATGAATCTCATCTTCCTTTTGGGAACAAAACAGTTCCAGCCAATTTCCGTGTTCCTTCAGCAGTGCGCCAATGGCAAGGTACTGGGACAACTCAGACTTCAAGTTGTATTTGTCTCCCATGGGAGATTCCAGCCAAACTTCTCCTTGGCACTTTTCGACGGCGGCAAGAAAATCCTTTACATGTTCGATGTTTTTGATCTTCATTTTGATTTACCTCCTGTTGTTTGATCTTGTTTCTTCCGAAGCATATCCCAACATGCTTGAGGCTCAGATCCCTGTGCGGTTTCCTGTCGTTGCCTTAGCACCTCTATTCTATCTTATTTCAGGGTACATTGCAAGGCCTTTTTCTACTTGTATCTCAGGGCCGGAAGGATTATAATAGCTATATATCTTTCCCGAAAAATAGCACACTGAAAAAAGGAGGCTCCTATTATGGATTTTTTTTGCTGTGATTCCCCTGATTGCGGCTATGTGACCGACGATCCCAGCCTGGAGGTCTGCCCCCACTGCGGCGGCACCTTCTTCATTCCGGTGGAGGAGGACTATGTCTCCGGCTACGGCTGGATGTGCCTTGCCGACCAGGCGGAGGAGAAGGAGGAAAACGAAAAAGCCCTTGAATACATACAGCGGGCCTTGGACGAGGATTATCCCCCCGCGATCTACCGCATGGGTATCTGCCACCTGCGGGGGCTCCTGGGCCTTCCCCAGGACCCGGAGAAGGCCGCCGACTATTTCCGGCAGGTGGGGGAGAAGGAGGACCCGGCGGGCTGGTGCGCCCTGGGCCAGCTCTACCAGCAGGGGGAGGGGGTAGAGCAGGACTTTGAAAAGGCGGTGGAGCTCTACCAGCGCTCCGCCGAGGCCGAGTATGCTCCCGCCGTCTGCTGCCTGGGCCTTTGCTACGAGTGCGGTGAAGGGGTAGAGCAGAGCTGGGAGAAGGCCACCGAGCTCTACCGCCAGTCTGCCGACATGGGCTATTCCCGGGCCCAGTGCAACCTGGGTTGGTGCTATGAGTTCGGCAAGGGGGTGGAGCAGAGCTGGCAGGAGGCCGTCTACTGGTACTCCATGGCCGCCGACCAGGAGGATCCCCGGGCCCTCTGCAACCTGGGCCTCTGCTATGAGAAGGGGGACGGGGTGGACCAGAGCTGGGAAAGGGCCACCGCCCTCTACCGGGCCTCCGCCGACCGGGGCTATCCCCCCGCCCAGTGCAACCTGGGCTGGTGCTACGAGGCCGGCCAGGGGGTGGAGAAGGACCAGATCAAAGCGGTGGAGTGGTACTCTAAGGCTGCCGACCAGGGGGACCCCCGTGCCCAATGCAACCTGGGTCTCTGCTTTGAGCGTGGGGACGGGGTGGAGGAGAGCATAGACAAGGCCGTGGAGCTTTACCGCCTCTCCGCCCAGCAAGGCTATGCCCCCGCCCAGTGCAACCTGGGCTGGCTCTATGAGGCCGGCCAGGGGGTGGAGCAGAGCTGGGAGGAGGCCGTCCGCTGGTACACCATGGCCGCCGAGAGCGGATACTCCCGTGCCCAGTGCAATTTGGGCTGGTGCTACGAGACGGGCAGCGGCGTGGAGCAGAGCTGGCCCGACGCCGTGGCCTGGTACGCCAAAGCCGCCGCCCAGGGGGACCCCCGTGCCCTCAACAACCTGGGCTGGTGTTATGAATACGGCAAGGGCGTGGAGCGGGACATGAGCGAGGCCGTCCTTCTCTATCAGGGCGCCGCCATGCGGGATTTTCCCCCTGCCGTCTGCCGCCTGGGCCTCTGCTACGAGAACGGGGAGGAGGTGGAGCAGAGCTGGGAGAAGGCCGCCGGGCTTTACCTCAAGTCCGCCCAGTTGGACTATGTTCCCGGTATGTGTAACTACGCCTGGTGCTGTGAGTTCGGCAAGGGTGTGGAGAAGAGCGTGCCCGAGGCCTTCAAATGGTTTTCCACCGCCGCCCAGCGCAACTTCCCACGGGCTCTGTCCCGGCTGGGCCTCTTCTATGAGGAGGGGGACCAGGTGGAGCAGAGCTGGGAGAAGGCCGCCGATTATTACCGCCGGGCCGCCGACCAAAACTACGCCCCCGCCCAGTGCAATCTGGGCTGGTGCTATGAGGCGGGCAAAGGGGTGGAGCAAAGCTGGGAGAAAGCGGTGGAGCTTTACCGTTCCGCCGCTCAGCAGGGCTATCCCCGTGCCCAGTGCAACCTGGGCTGGTGCTGCGAGGCCGGCGAGGGCACCGAGCAGAGCTGGGAGGAGGCGGTGAAGTGGTACCGCCTGGCCGCCGATCAGGGCTACGTTCGTGCCCAGTGTAACTTAGGCTGGTGCTACGAGGCGGGCAAAGGCGTGGACCAGAGCTGGGAGAAGGCCACCGAATGGTACCGGAAGGCCGCCGACCAGAACTACGCCCGGGCTCAGTGTAATCTGGGCTGGTGCTATGAGCGGGGCCGGGGCGTCGGGCAGGATTACAACGAGGCCTTCCGGCTTTACACCCTGGCCGCCGGGCAGGACTATCCCCCCGCCATGTGCAACCTGGGCGTCTGCCACGAGATGGGCTGGGGCACCCCCCAGAGCTGGGAGAAAGCGGTGGAGTGGTATCAGAAGGCCGCCGACGCCGGGGACGACGCCGCCCAGTGCAACCTGGGCTGGTGCTGTGAGGCGGGCAAGGGCGTTCCGGCGGACGCTGCCAAGGCGGTGGAGTGGTACCGCAAATCCGCCGAGCAGGGCTATCCCCGGGCCATGTGCAATCTGGGCTACTGCTATGAGGCGGGCATCGGCGTGGACAAGGACCTGACCGAGGCCGTTTTCTGGTACACCAAGTCCGCCGAAAAGGGCTATGCCCGTGCCCAGTGCAACCTGGCCTACCTCTATGACGAGGGCATCGGTGTGGAGCAGGACTATGACACCGCTGTCCACTGGTACACCGAGGCCGCAAATCAGAACTATGCCCGGGCCCAGTGCAATCTGGGTTACTGCTACGAGATGGGCCATGGCGTAGAGAAGGACCTTCAGGAGGCCGCCCGTTACTACGCCCTGGGGGCGGAAAACGGTGACGCCGTAAGCCAGTGCAACCTGGCTTGGTTCTACCTCAACGGCATCGGGGTCCAGAAGAATCCGGAAAAGGCCTTTGAGCTGTTCTCCAAATCCGCCGACCAGGGCAACGTCCGGGGCCTTTATAACGTAGCTCTTTGCTACGAGAAGGGCGACGGGGTCCATAAGGACCGGGTAAAGGCGGTGGAGTTCTATCGTAAGGCCGCTGCCCATAACCATGCCGGGGCCCTTTACAAGATGGGTGAGCTTACCGAGCGGGGCCTGGGCGGCCTTACCCAGGACCCCAACAAGGCTCGGGAGTATTACGAGCGGGCTGCCCAGCAGGGCAGCGAGGACGCCAAAAAGGCTTTGGAGCGCCTGGGCGGCAAGCCCGCTTCCGAGCCTGAGCCCCAGGAGGATCCCAAGGAGGAGCCCAAGGACAAGGAAAAGGGCGGCGGGTTCTTCAAAAAGTTCTTCAAATAAATGACATACAAAAAAGCAGGAGCGCATGATATGCGCTCCTGCTTTTTAAAGAAAATTTCCTGAAAAGGGCATAGTATGGCCCTGAAATCGGTTGGTTGTGGGAAAAGGGCAACATTTTATGCGGTTTATCCCTTTGTAGAGGCGGGTTCCAAACCCGCCCGATATCAGAAAGGAGAAACCATGTCAACCAACAAAACAGAAAACTACCAGCTTCATCGCTGGGAGCCGGAGGATGACTTTTTAAGGCAAGAGTTTAACGAGAATTTTGCCAAGCTGGACCGGTCCGCCCGAATGATTTTCGGCACCTATCAAGGCACTGCGGCAGATTTTAGCGGAAGCCAGCGGATCGAATTGGGCGTCCGTCCTTTAGCGGTCCTGACTCTGCCGTCGAAAGGCGTATCCCCAAATGGTAACAACTATTCCTATGGTGGTATTGCCGGCCAGGAGATGCCAATGGATAAAGCGGTACTGACTTTGGATGATACAGGGTTTACCGTTTCCAACGCATATAATTGGCATTGCCTGAATAGCGAGGGTTACAATTATTACTACATCGTCCTTTATTGAACAAGTATAGGAAGCACCCCGGACGATTTCGTCCGGGGTGCTTCCTTGAAATTTGGAACGCCTAATCAGAAAACCGATTAGCCGTTGGTGCGGTCATGACCACAGACGTTGCAGGTCATATCACTGTCATCGTCATAGGTGTGGCTGCCGGTAGCGGGGATAACCTTATTCTCAGCAGTAGCCTCAGTAGTACCCTTGTTGTCAATGAAGGTCTTGCTGCACTCGCTGCAGGTCCAGGTCTCCTTGGTACCAGCAGCGCCGCAGGTAGCGGCCTTGGCGTCGTTATTGGAAGTCAGCTTGTGCTCGCAGACCTTCTCGGTAGCGGCGGTGCCGCCAATGGTGCCCTCGGTGGTGTTGCCGTCCACGGAGCACTTGTCGGAGGTCTCGATGATGACCTTCTCCACAATGCCGTCAACAACGTAGATCATAGCGTTGGCAAAGCCGTTCTCGCTGTTGAACTCGTTGATGCCGATGTCCTCGCCGGCCTTCTTGTCCTTCACGTTGACGTAGAGGACTTCCAGATCTTTGGAGACAGCCACGGTGGTGGGAGTGCCCTTGCCGGAGTAAGTGCCGTCGGAGACTTCCAGCGCGGTGAAGTAGCTCAGCACCCGGTCAGACTCAGAGTACTCATTGACAGCCACGACAGTGGAGGAGCCGGTGATGGCCTTGAAGTCGTTGGCAGCGTAGATCTTGTCGGAAGCCTCGTCGAACTGGACCAGCTTGCCGGCGTCGACCTTGCTGGTGTCCTGGGTCTCCAGGTTGACGGTGACTTCGCCGGCATTGGTCCACACAGTGTACTGGAAGTACTCGGTGTCGCCGATGCCAACCTTGCCGTCATAGCTGAGGACCATGCCCCACAGAGTGTCGGCGGTGGTGCCGTACACGGCGGCCTTGTAGTCAACAGCGGCCACGGTGACCTTGCCGCTGTCGTCAGTTACATGGAAGACCTTGGTGGCAACGGACTGATTCTGATCATTTTTAACGTCAAGAGCCTTGAAGGTTCGCAGGTCGCGGACATTGTAGACCTTCCACTCAGGATTCTTAGCATCATCGCTGACGTTGACATAGATCACAGCGCCGGTAGCGGCTACGCCAACGTTTGCGATCTTCTTGGTGCTGTCGTCCCAAATGGTGCTGTCCTTAGCCACGTCGGCGCTGTCTGCGACCTTGGACACGATCTTCACAGTGCCGTCGGAACGGACGGAGAACTTCACCAGATCACCGGAGACAAAGCCACTGTCAGCCTGCAGGCCCTCTTTGTATACGTTGTACTCCTCGGAGCTGCCGTCGGAGAGAAGCAGACGGACCCGGCCGGTGGTCAGGCTGGAGCTGCTGGTGGCATTGCCATTGGTGGCGGTGACCATAGCGTAGGAGGTGTCAGCGGTAGTGGTGCTCTTGTCCAGGGCAACCACGACGCCGCTCACCAGGTAAGCGGTCACCTCATCGCCGATGATGTCCTTCAGGGCGGTGATGGCATTCTCGGTCAGGTTGGGAGTGCCCTCCACGTCGTACTTGGTGCCGTCGATGGTGACAGTCTTCTTAGTGGCGTTGTAGCCGGTGACCTTGCCCTCGATGGAATCAACAGCCTTCACGGTGGCCCGGGCCTTAGGCAGATCGGCCTTGTTGTCGACGGTCAGGGTGTAGACCACCACGTCGCCCTTGGCGAGATCGCTCTCGATGTCATGCTCATCCAGTTCCAGGGTGCCCAGACCCTGAATGGTGATCTTGGAGGCGGTCTTGTTGGTGACCTTGCTGGCCACCTGGTTGATGACGGTGACGGTATCGACCTTGCCGTCAGCATTCAGGATCAGCTTCAGGGTGTCATAGGAAGCGCCGGCACCCTTCAGAGCGGTAGTTACAGCGGTGGAACCCTTGGACTCGCTCTTCTGAGCGCTGTCGGCGTTCTTGTAGAGAGTCACAGTTTCGGCGATCTCATACTTGGTGCCGTCCACGTTGATCTTGGCGCCGTCAGCGTCCTTCACTTTACCGACAGTGGAGGTGACAACGGTCTCGTCGCCGGAAGCATAGATGCCCAGGACCTTCTTGTCGGTGTCATTGGTGCGGATGATCTTGACTTCCTGGCCGAAGAGGTCGGTCACGTCCTCGGCGAAGTCGGTGTTGCCGGTAACGCCGGAGATGGTGTAAGTGAAGATGGCCTTCTCCTTGTCGTAGGAGACGCCGGTCATCTTACCCTCCTCCGGGGTGATGTCGAACTTGGCTACCAGCAGGGTGTCGGTGCCGGGATTGTACTCGGTCTCGATGCCGTTGCTGGTGACGGTGTAGGTGGGCTCCACAACATAAGCCTGGAGAGCGTTGTACAGGATCTGAGCAGCCTGGTCACGAGTGATGGGCTGGCTGGGATCCAGAGCCTTCAGGCCCTTGTACAGGGTGACGCCCTTGGAGTTGGCAACATTGTTGATGTTGATCTCCCAGTCGCGGTCGCCTTCGAACTTGTAGACCTTGGCGTCGTAGCCCAGGGCCACCAGAGCCATCTTGGCAGCGGCGGTGCCGGTGACCTTGGCGTCAGGGGCAAAGGTGTTGTCGCCCATACCGGCGATGATGCCCTTGCCGGCACAGTACTCAATGTACTTGCGGGCCCAGTGGTTGGTGACGTCGGTGAAACGGGGGGTGCCGCTGGTGGTCAGGACAGCCTCCTCGCCGCCAAACATGATCATGGTGATCATCTTGGCCATTTCGCCACGGGTGACGGTGCCGTTGGGATCGAAGCTGCCGTCATCCTTGCCGTTGATGACGTTCAGGGACGCCATCATGTTGACAGCCACGTCATTCTTGATGTCAGCAGCATCAGAGAACGTAGCCGCGCTTGCGCCCATGACCATCATGCCAAGCAGCATAACGGAAGCCAGGCCCAAGCTGAGAACGCGCTTGAGGTTCTTCATAGGATGTTTCCTCCT
>JAAWPV010000033.1 GCA_022800215.1 Oscillospiraceae bacterium
GCCAGCTTGTAGATGATGATCTTCTTGCCATCCACCACGATATAGTTGTCCTCACCCTCGCCCTCGTTGTAGGTGATGGTGTGGTTGCGGGCATAGTTGCCCTGGGCGGTGTCATACTTCAGCAGGTGGGCCAGCATCTTGGAGCTGGTCAGATCGTTGATCGCTGCGATCTCGTACCCTTCGGCGCCAAACATCTGGCGGAAAGCCAGACGGCCGATCCGGCCGAAGCCATTGATTGCGACTTTGATGCTCATAGTTCATTACTCCTTTGTTAGTGATTTCACGAACTTTGCCATATATCATTATAGCGCCTTTTTTCGGAATTGGGAAGGGGTAAATCCATTTTTTTGGAAAAAAATTTCTTGGAGATTTTTGCAGGCTCCTTTCTCTGCGACAAGATACGACAAAATTCGACAAAAACTATTGTTGAACGCGCCAGATTTTGGTATACTGCTAAAAGATGCATCTGGGCAAACTGGAGCAAATGCCGGCGTATCGCGATAAAATGGAGAAGTGGGGAGGCGAAGCGGATGGAGCAGGCTTTGAATGAGAAGTTGTTGAATGAACTTCGGGAGCGGGTGAGCGAACTTTTGGCGGCGACTCAGCTTATGAGCGGTCTGGTTCGGGAGCAGGGCGATGAGAAGGACAGGAAATGCCTTGCGGTGATGAACCACAGCCTTTACCGGATGCTTCGGACCATCGGCCACATGGAGCTCTGCCGGGAAGATACGCCATTTTCGCCTCAGGTGGTGGATCTGGCGGGACTGTGCCGGGACCTGGGCCGGGAGATGGAGCGGCAGGCCAAGGAGCTGGGCGTCCGTTTCCGTTGGGAGCTGGAGCAGGAGAGCGTCCTATCCCTGGCGGACGAAAAGCTGCTTCAAAGCGCCGTTCTGAACCTGCTGACAAATGCGTTTCAGGCGGCGGGGCCGGAGGGCCATGTGATTTTGAAATGTGCTGCCGACAAAGGCCGGTGTGACATCTCGGTTTGGGATGACGGGCCGGGACTCAAGGAGCCGGCGGAAGAAAAAAATCCTTTTCTCAAAGAGCCCGGCGGCCTGGGCTTGGGGCTTCCGGCCGTCCGGCAGATCGCCCGTTTCCATGGCGGTGTTCTGCTGCTGGAAAACCGGGAGGAAGGCGGCCTGCGGGCTGTTTTGAGCCTGCCCATTCAGGAGCCGGCCTTTGGAGAAACGGTAAAGACGCCGGCGGTGGACCCTTTTGGCGGCTTTTCTCCTCTGCTGGTGGAGCTTTCCCCTCTGCTGGCCGCCCGGGATTTTTCCGCGGAAGATACGGAATAAGCCTGCCGCCCTTCGCCATTTGGCGAAGGGCGGTTTTCCATGTTGACGTTCTAACTTTTTCACTTTATAATAGGATAAATCACTATTATTTTGCGCCGGCAACGGTGGAGAAGGGGCGCTTGGATTGACAGAATTTTTGCTGCGCAGGTTCGTGCGGGATTACGAGAGAGTCGGGGATCCGGAGGTACGGGAACGATACGGGGTCCTTTCCGGCGTGGTGGGCATCTTGCTCAATCTGGCGTTGTCGCTGGGGAAATTCCTCGTGGGCTTCGCCACCGGGGCGGTGTCGGTGACTGCCGACGCCCTTAACAATCTGACGGACGCAGCCTCTTCGGTGGTGACGCTTGTGGGTTTCCGCCTGGCGGGGCAGAAAGCCGACGAAGAGCACCCCTTTGGCCACGGCAGGATGGAGTATCTGACGGGCCTTGCAGTGTCGGTAGTCATCCTGCTGGTGGGCCTTGAGGTGGCCAAGGAGGCGGTGGGGAAGATCTTTCACCCGCAGCCGGTAGACTTTTCTGCTTTGACGGCGGGGGTGCTGGCCGCTTCCGTGGCGGTCAAACTGTGGATGTATTTCTTCAACCGTGGACTATCCCGAAAAATCAAGTCGTCGGCCTTGCAGGCCACTGCTGCCGATTCTCTGTCCGATGCCGCCGGAACGGCCATTTTGCTGGCGGGTCTTTTGGCCGGGCACTTTTTTGAGCTGCATCTGGACGGCTTCCTGGGGATAGGTGTCGCCCTCTTTATCCTGCGCACCGGCTGGGAGTCCCTGCGGGACACGGTGGACCCTCTGCTGGGCAGAGCCCCTGATCCTGAGCTTGTTCGAGGCATTCGGGAGACGGTGCTTGCCCACCCTGAGATCAGCGGCGTCCACGATTTGGTGGTTCATGACTACGGCCCGGGCCACGTGATGGTGACCCTTCATGCCGAGGTGGATATTGAAGGGGATATGGCCGCCACCCATGATGTCATCGACAACGTGGAGCGGGAACTTGCCCAGCGCTACCGGGTCATTGCCACCATTCATATGGACCCCATTGCTACGAATGATGCTCATGTGAATGAGGTGAAGGAAACCATGCTGGTCTTGGCGCGGAAGATAGACGAGGGCATGACGCTCCACGACTTCCGTATGACCGAGGGGCCTACCCACACCAACCTGATCTTTGACCTTGTGGTGCCGGTGGGCTGTCCCCTCTCCGATGAGGAGGTCCGCCGGGAGATGGCCCGTCTGGCCCGGGAGGAGAACGAGCGGTATCTCACGGTGATCCAGGTAGACCACTTATATGCTCAGTAGAAAATTTACAGTTCATTCACCGAAATGGAAGCTTTTTGTACTATAATAAAAGGGTTAATATGCAAAGGGGGAATCTCCTATGGCACAAAAGATCTTGATTGTGGAAGATGAGGCCAACATCGCCCAACTCCTGCACCTCTACCTGGAGAAGGAGGGCTATGAGACTGAAACCGCTCCCGATGGCGGCAAGGCGGTGGAGCTCTTTCGTTCCTATACGCCCGACCTGGTCCTTCTGGACATCATGTTGCCTGTGATGGACGGCTGGTCGGTGCTGAAAAAGATCCGGGCCGAGAGTAAAACGCCGGTCATTATGCTCACTGCCAAGGGGGAGCTTTCCGACCGGGTCACCGGACTGGAGAACGGTGCTGATGATTATATCGTCAAGCCCTTCGAGACCAAGGAGGTCCTGGCCCGGATCCACGCCGTCCTCCGCCGCACCGTCGGGGAGGAGGAAGTGAGCGGGGAGAAGCGGCTCAGCTTTGACAAACTGGTCATCAATCTGGACGCCTATGAGCTTCTGGTAGACGGCAAGCGGGTGGATACGCCTCCCAAGGAGCTGGAGCTTCTTTACTACCTGGCCTCGGCTCCCAACCGGGTCTTCACCCGGAACCAGCTTCTGGATGAGGTGTGGGGCTTCGATTACTTCGGCGACAGCCGCACCGTGGACGTACATATCAAGCGGCTTCGGGAGAAGCTGGAGGGCATCAGCGACCAGTGGAGCCTGAAAACTGTGTGGGGTGTGGGCTATAAATTCGAGGTGGCAGGTTTGTGAAAACCCTCTATCAGCGGCAATTCACCCTGATGGCCGGCGTGCTGCTGGTGGCTTTCCTGCTGCTGGGCGGCGCCTTTGCCGCCCTCAGCTATCAGTACATCATTCAGGATAAGCGGGAATCCATTGAGCACAACGCCAGCTATATGGCCTCCTTCACCAGCGCCTATTTGACCCAGGGATACAGCTCCAGCATTCAGGATGCGGGCTATCAGCTTTATATCTCCTCTCTCTCTGATATTTCCGACTCCACCGTCATTCTGGCGGAGAATAACGGCACCATCGTCTACGCCTCCTCCCGGGGAGCGCTGGGCATTGAAAGCCTGCTGGGGGGCAGGGTGCCTGCGGACCTTTTGCAGATGGTGACGGAAACAGGCAGCTATGTGGGGCGGAACAGCTTGGGGGGACTGCTGTCCGACAAGTGCTATGTGGCGGCGGTGCCTATTTTGCAAAACTCCTACATTACCGGGCAGATCTACCAGCGGGGTGTGGTTCTGGTGGCCAGCGACACCACTACCTTCATCCGTATGTGGCAGGATTTGGCGGCCATCTTCCTCCTGTCCGCGGCGGTGGTTCTGCTGCTGGCCTCCGGCGCCAGCTCACTGACCTCTTTGTGGCAGACCCGGCCCCTGAAGGACATGGCCGAGGCGGTCCGCCGGTTCGGTCAGGGAGAGTTCCAGGTCCGTGTGGAGGTCCCTGATGGCCGGAAGGATGAGGTGGGGGAGCTGGCTGAGGCCTTCAACGCCATGGCCGACTCCCTGGCGAAAAGCGAGGCCCAGCGCAGCGAGTTCATTGCCAACGTCTCTCACGAGCTGAAGACCCCCATGACCACCATCGCCGGCTTTGCCGATGGCATCCTGGACGGCACCATCCCCCGGGAGAAGGAGGCGGACGCTTTGAAGACCATCTCCTCCGAGACCCGGCGGCTCAGCCGGCTGGTCCGGCGGATGCTGGATGTGAGCCGCCTTCAGTCCAGCGAGAACGTCACCGCTCAGGAGCGCTTCGACATCACCGAGCTGCTCCTTCGGGTGCTGGTGAGCCTGGAGGGTAAGATCAATGACCGGGGGCTGGACGTGGACACCGAATTGCCTGAAGGACCGGTGATAGTCTGGGGGGACCCGGACAGCATCACCCAGGTCTGCTATAACCTGCTGGACAACGCCGTCAAGTTCGCCACCCCCGGCACCGCCCTGGGCCTTGGTGTCCAGGTGAAGGGGGAGAAGGCCTATGTCTCGGTGCGGGATATGGGTGAGACCATCCCCGCCGAGGAGCTGAACCGGATCTTCGACCGGTTCCACAAGACCGACCGATCCCGGAGCGAGGACCGGGACGGGGTAGGCCTGGGGCTTTATATCGTCAAAACCATCATCAACAACCACAGAGAAAGCATTTCGGTCACCAGTGAAGAGGGAGTGACCACCTTCACCTTCACCCTGACCATCGCCTGAGAGAGACAGAGAGAAAGAGAGAAAAAGGGAGGGAGCGCCTGTGCGATTGAACTATTACGGCTCGGGAGACTGGAAAGACGAGCCCAAGGATATACCCCCTGCGCCGCCGAAGGCGGAGCCTTTCGGTCCTGTGCCCGGCCAGGAGCGGTCCGAGCAGCCGGAGCCGGAACGAGTGGAGCAGCCCTTTATGGAGCCCCGCCGGACGCCCAACGCCTGGACCAAGCCGCCCCGGCCCGAACGGCCCCGGGACCGGCGTTCGGGCAGCGGCCCCCGGCGCTTTGGCCTCATCTTTGCCCTGCTGCTTCTCCTGGCGGGCACCGGGGTGATCCTCCAGGGGGGCGTGGAGCTGCCCCGCCTCTCCCTGGACGGCCTTTGGAAGGAGTGGGACCGGGGAGATAGCCCGGATGATTGGTACGGCTATGACTACGACGGGGAAAACTGGCAGGAGGAGCTGAAGGATACCACTGTAGGGCGGGCTCCCGCCGGGGACGGCACCACGCTCCTCCTTGCACCGGCGGAGGGGGAGAGCCTGTCCGCGGGGGAGATCTACGAGCGGGTGAACCCCTCGGTGGTGGTGGTGTGGACCACCCTTCGCTACGGCTATACCATGGGGACAGGAGTCATCATGTCCTCGGACGGCTACATCATCACCAACGCCCACGTCATTGCCGGGGCCCGGGAGCTGGAGGTGGCTTTTGCCGATGACCGCCGGGCGGAAGCCTTGCTGGTGGGCTATGACGGGGACACCGATCTTGCGGTCTTGAAGGTGGACGCTCAGGACCTTCCCGCGGCCGCCTTCGGGGATTCCGCAGCCCTCCGGGTGGGCGATCCGGCCTACGCCATCGGAAATCCCTTGGGGGAGGAGCTTCGGGGCACCATGACCAACGGCATCATTTCGGCCATCGACCGCACCGTGGATATGGACGGCATGGACATGACCCTTCTCCAGACCAACGCCGCCATCAACTCGGGCAACTCCGGCGGCCCCCTCATCAATGCCTACGGCCAGGTCATCGGTATCACCAACATGAAGATGATGAGCGAGGAGGAGACTATCGAGGGCCTGGGCTTCGCTATCCCCACCGTCTCTGCCAAGACGGTGGTGGACCAGATCATTGCCCAAGGCTACTACACCGGCGCTCCCATGCTGGGCGTTACGGTGATGAATATCGAGGCCACGGAGACTTCCCCGGCAGGGGCGCTTATCAGCGGTATTGAGGAGAACTCCGACGCCTACCGCAAGGGCCTCCGGGTGGGGCAGATCATCACCCGGGCCAACGGCGTGGAGATCCATACCATCGACGATCTGGCCCTGGCCAAGGGGGACCTTCAGGTGGGGGACACCATCACGCTGGAGGTCTGGACCGGCCGGGCCTCCCGGGTGGTGGATGTGAAACTCATGAGCAAAAGTCAGATGGAGGAACAGAAATAGAGGGATCTCCCGAAGGAGCCGGAGGGAGGAAAAATGTGAAGGGGGACCGCAAGGTCCTCCTTTCATTTCTTTCAAGTGCTTATGTAAAAAAGCGGGCGTCCCAAAGGGACGCCCAAAACGCGCGGTACAGGGAGAATGGAATGAACACGGGTAGGGGGATCTGCCAGGTCCCCTCAACCACATACAAAATATACCATATTTTTCCAGGGATGTCAAAGACTAAATTTGTCGAAGAGCGTCTATGACGGGAAAGCAACATATTTGGGTACAACTATCAAAAAACGAAAGAAGATACTTGCAATTTTTGTGTAAATCTGTTATAGTTGAGCGTGGGGAGGAAGATGCTCCCCAGCACCGCAAATCTGCCTCTGGGCAAAAGGAGCTGAAAGGTATGAAGTTCAAGTTCACAAACAAGAAAGTGACCCTGCCCAAATCTGTCCATGCCTATGCGGAAAAGAAAGTGAGCAAGCTGGAGCGGTATTTTCAAACCGAGCCTGAGGCCTCTGTGGTCTTCAGCGTGGAGAAGGGGCGCAACAACGCCGAGGTGACGGTACGGGTGGGCGGGACCATCCTCCGCTCGGCCCAGAGCACCCCTGATATGTTCGTCTCTATCGACGCGGCGGTGGCCGATATCGAGCGGCAGCTGCGGAAAAATAAGGCCCGGCTGGAGAAGCGGCTCCGGAAGGATGCCTTTGTCCGCACAGCGGAGGCGGACGAGACCTCCTTCGTCCCTGACGAGGACGAGGAGGAGTACAACATCGTCCGTACCAAGCGCTTCCCCATCAAACCCATGTCGGTGGAGGAGGCGGTACTTCAGATGAACCTGCTGGACCATACCTTCTTCGCCTTCAAGAACGAGGATGCCGAGGGGGCATTCGCTGTAGTATACAGACGGCAGAACGGCGGTTACGGTCTCATCGAGGACGACTGATCAAAGGATACCCTGGGGCCGGGGGGAGTTCCCTCCGGCCTCTATCATATCTGTCCCGGCCTGAGCAGGCGGGAGAAAGGAAGATCCGGATGAATATTTATGAGGAGATTTGCCAGCGGGCGGAGGCCTTGCAGGATTTCATGAAGGTCCGCCGCCAGGATTTTCATACTTACGCGGAAACGGGCTGGTTCGAGATCCGCACCACCTCCATCCTTGTGGACGAGCTGAAAAAGATGGGCTACAAGGTTTTGTACGGAAAGGATATTTTCGACCCCGAGGCCCGGATGGGCGTCCCCGACCAGGGGGAGCTGGACCGGCAGTATGAGCGGGCCGTCTCGCAGGGGGCCATTCAGCCTTACGCCCAGGCGGCGAAGGACGGCTTCACCGGAGCGGTGGCTATCCTGGAGTGCGGGGAAGGACCTGTCATCGGGATGCGTTTCGATATCGACGCCCTGGGGGTCTTTGAGGAATCTGCGCCTACCCACCGCCCGGCGGCGGAGGGCTTCCGCTCGGTGAACGAGGGCATGATGCATGCCTGCGGTCACGATGGCCATGCCGCCATCGGCCTGGGAGTGGCAAGGGTGCTGATGGATATGAAGGACCGGCTCCACGGCACGGTGAAGCTGGTATTCCAGCCTGCCGAGGAAGGCCTCCGGGGTGCCCGGGGCATCGCGGGATCAGGCCTTCTGGACGATGTGGATTATATGCTGGCAAATCATATGGGCGCCCGGGGAGCGGGGGAGGAGCAGGTCGGCCTTACCGGCGGCAAAAGCCTTGCCTCCACCAAGCTGGACGCCTATTTTTCCGGCACCGCCGCCCACGCCGGAGCTGTGCCTGAGAAGGGCTGCAACGCCATGCTGGCGGCGGCCACGGCGGTTTTGAACCTCTATGCCATGCCCCGCCACAGCGAGGGCGGTACCCGCATCAATGTGGGTACCCTCCAGGCGGGCTCAGGCCGGAATGTGATCTGTGACCGGGCCAAGCTGGAGATCGAGGTCCGGGGCGCCACCACCGAAATCAGCGATTATCTCTTTGATTATGCCCGGCGGATCATTGAAAGCGCCGCCCAAATGCATGGCTGTAGCAGTGAAATCAAGGTCATGGGGGCGGCCAGCTCCATGTGGAGCGACGAGGAGCTGATGGAACGCACCATGGCAGTGTGCCGGGAGAAGCTGGGCTTGAATGTCCGTCCGCCCAGGGAACAGGGGATGGGCGGCAGCGAGGACTGCGCCTATCTCTTTGACCGGGTCCGTGAGCATGGGGGCAAGGCGGTGTTCTTTAATACCCTGACGCCTTACCCTGGCCCGGGCCACAGCACCATCTTCGATATCCGGGAGGAGGACCTTCCCAACGGGGTAAAGGTTTTTTGCGGCCTTGCCTGTGATTTGATGGGTCTTTGATTTCTCATTTGCAAAACCGCCTTTTTATGCTATACTGCTAAAGAGGAACATATTTTGTAAATTCATAAAAAAGGGGATAGACCCATGTCTGGTTCATTGAAAGCGATCGTATTGGCGGCCGGAAAGGGCACCCGGCTTCGCACCGAGGGCATCGACCTGCCCAAGGCCCTCCGGGAGGCTGCCGGAAAGCCTCTTCTGGGCTATGTGCTGGAGGAGCTCAGCTTCCTCGCTCCCGAGGATATCACCCTGGTGGTGGGTTATGAGGGAGACAAGGTGGCCGCCGCCTTTCCAAATTATCCGAAGGTCCATCAAAGCCCCCAGCTGGGTACCGGCCATGCCGTTCAGTGCGCGGAGGGAGCGTTCAAGGGCTTTGAGGGGAGGATCCTCATTTGCTATGGGGATATGCCCCTCCTGCCCAGAAGCGCCTATGAGAAGATCATCGCTGATCACACCGCCCAGGGCAACGCCTGTACCGTTATGGCGGGGGTCACGGAGGAGCCTTTGCCATTCGGCCGGATCCTCCGGGACGAAAAGGGCGGCTTCCTGCGCATCGTGGAGGATCGGGACTGCACTGAGGAGGAAAAGCTGATCAAGGAGCTGAACGCCGGGGTCTACGTCTTCGAGTCCGCCCGGCTTTGGCGGGCCCTCACCACCCTGCGGCCCGACAACGCACAGGGAGAATACTACCTCACTGACGCTCCCTTGTGGCTCCGAAAGCAGGGGGAGAAGGTGGGGGTGTCCGCCGCCTGCACCGCTGAGGAGATGTTGGGGGTCAACGACATTCATCAGCTCCAGCAGGTGGAGGAGATCATCAACAGACGGAGGGAACAGAAATGAATGTATTTATAAGCGCCGACATTGAGGGTACCTGCGGCATTGTCAGCTGGGACGAGACCGAGCGCTCCACCCCCAGGGACTACGAGCCCTTCCGGAAGCAGATGACCAGGGAGGTCCGGGCAGCCTGCGACGGCATTTTAGCCGCCGACAAGGACAGCAAAATTTTTGTCCGGGACGCCCACGATTCCGCCCGAAATATCGACCCCGCCGCCCTTCCTGAAAGCGCCATGATGATGCGGGGCTGGACAGGGGATCCCCTCTCCATGATGAGCGGGCTGGACACCGGAGATTTCGGGGCGGTGCTCTTCACCGGCTACCATGCCTGGGCCGCCAGCGGCGGCAACCCTCTCAGCCACACCATGAATCTTCGCAACGAGTACGTAACCCTCAACGGGGTGCGGATGAGCGAATTTATGATGAATGCCTACACCGCCGGCTATTACGGAGTCCCCGTGGTCTTCCTCTCCGGGGACAAGGCCCTCTGTGACTTTGCCCGGGAGCTGATCCCCGGCATCACCACCGTGGCGGTGAACGAGGGCCGGGGCGGTGCCAGCGTCTCCATTCATCCCGACCTTGCCGTGAAAAACATCAAGGAGGGGGCCAAGAAGGCTCTCAAGAACGCCAAGAACTGCCAGGTGGACCTGCCGCCCTTCTTCGAGATGACGGTGCGCTGCCGGGAGCATAAGCGGGCCTATTCCAAGAGCTTCTACCCCGGCGCCCGGCTGGAGGATGAGAAGAACGTGTGCTTTTCCTCCGACGATTGGTTTGAGATGCTCCGCTTTACCCACTTTGTCCTCAGCGACTCGTAAGGGGGAACTGATATGGAGGAAACCACCCGCCTTGCCGTCCTCATTGACGGTGACAACGCACCCCGCACGGCCATTAAAGAAATTATGGCGGAATGTGTAAAATACGGCACACCCACCATCAAGCGGATCTACGGCGACTGGGCCATGAATAACATGGACTCCTGGAAGCCCCTGCTGCTGGCGAATGCCCTCATTCCCGTCCAGCAGTACAGCTACACCACCGGAAAGAACTCCACTGACTCGGCCATGATCATCGACGCCATGGATATTTTGTATTCCCAGCCGGTGGACGGCTTTGTGCTGGTGAGCAGCGACTCCGACTTCACCCGGCTGGCTCTGCGGCTTCGGGAGGCGGGAAAGATGGTCTACGGCATCGGGGAGCGAAAGACGCCCTCTCCCTTCATTGCCGCCTGCGACAAGTTCATCTATGTGGAGGTCATCCGGGGCAAGGAGCCCGAACAGCCCACCGAGAAGGGGAAAACATCTTCTGCACTGGTTGGCAGGAAGGGTGTTCCTCAGGAGACGGTGGAGCTCATCGCCTCCACCATCCAGGACGTGTCTGATGAGGAGGGCTGGGCTTTCATGGGGGAGCTGGGTAACGTCCTGCCCCGGAAGCAGCCCGACTTTGACCCCCGGAATTACGGCTTTGAAAAACTCACCACCCTGGTAAAATCGGTGAGTCGCTTTGAGATCGACGTCCGGCCCACCAGTGACCCCAAGGTAAAGCATATCTATGTCCGGGACAAGACCGCCCACAGAGAATAAGGAGGGAAGAGTATGACGCAGCCCCATATCCAGTTGGAAGAGACGCTGGGCATCCAATACGCCATTCTGCCCGGTGACCCCGCCCGGGTGGATCGCATCGCCCAGCAGCTCGACAACGTGGAGGAGCTTGCCTTCAACCGGGAGTACCGTTCCCTGAAAGGCACCTACCAGGGCGTCCCCGTCCTGGCCATGTCCACCGGCATGGGAGGGGCCTCTATGGCCATCGCCGTGGAGGAGCTTCGCAACATCGGTGTCACCCATATCATCCGCATCGGCTCTGCCGGGGCCATGCAGACGGGCATCGGCCTGGGGGACCTCATTTTGGTGAGCGGCGCCGTCCGGGAGGACGGAGCCTCCCAGACCTATATCCCCAAACAGTTCCCCGCCATCCCCGACCTGGACCTTTTGAACGCTTGCGCGGCAAGCGGGAAAGAGCGGGGCTTTGCCTGCCATGTGGGCCTTGCCCGCAGCCACGACAGCTTTTATATCGACAACGACACCGAGATCAGCGAATACTGGTCGAAGCGGGGCGTTCTGGGCGCCGATATGGAGACCGCCGCCCTCTTTGTAGTGGCCCGGCTCCGGGGGTTGAAGGCGGCCAGCATCCTCAATAACGTGGTCCTCTGGGGGGAGGATACGGGGGAGGCCATCGGCGCTTATGCCGACGGGGCCAACCTCACCGCCCAGGGAGAGAGAAACGAGATCACCGTGGCCCTGGACGCCTTCGTCCGGGTGGAGAAGGAGAGAATAAGATGAAAGAGCTTTTGTATATCGACTGCTGCCTCCGGGGGGAGGAATCCCGCACCGCCCAGGTGGGCAAGGCCTTTCTGGAGGCGCTGGCCCCCCAGAAGTTCCGCGTCACCGTCCTGAACCCCGAAAAGGAGGAGCTGCGCCCCCTGGCGGGGAAGTTCTTCTTTGACCGCCAGGACCTTCTGGCGGAAGGAAAGCTGGACCATCCCCGGTTCCGCTACGCCCACCAGTTTGCTGAGGCCGATGTGGTGGTTTTCGCTGCCCCCCTCTGGGACCTGAGCTTCCCCGCCTATCTGAAAATTTATGTGGAGAACGTGTCGGTGGACGGCATCACCTTTGGCTGCAACGCCCAGGGCATCTACGGCAAGTGTAAGGGGGAGCATCTCATTTTCCTCACCACTCGGGGCGGCTTTTATGAGGGCACCCCCGCCGAGCAGGGCAGCCGCTACCTGGAGGCTTTGAAGGACTTTTTCGGCTTCGGTGCCTACACCTGCATCGCCGGGGACGGCCTGGACGCCGACGGCACCGAACCCGCCGTCATCCTGGCTGAGGCCTGCCAAAAGGCCCGGGAGCTGGCAAGGAGCCTGTAAGTTGTACTCCGTCAAAAGCAGCGCCAACCGGCGCTGCTTTTTTGTGCAAAAGTTTTCGCACTTTTTTTCTTGGTTGCACCAAGTTGCATTGCGCCTTTTCGGAAAAAATGCTACAATATCCAAAGAAGCGCTCTCCCATCTCACGAGGAAAGGAACCCACCCCATGAACCTTCTTTACGGCACCACCAACCCCGGCAAGCTGGCTTCCATGAACCGTGCCCTGGCCCCTCTGGGCCTGACCCTCACCGGCCTTGCCGAGCTGGACGTACCCCTCCCGCCTGTGGAGGAGACCGGCACCACCCTTCTGGAGAACGCCGAGCAGAAGGCCCGGGCGTATTACGCCGCCTTCGGCCGGCCGGTGTTTTCCTGTGACAGCGGCCTCTATTTTGACGAGCTTTCCGATGCCGAGCAGCCCGGCCCCTATGTCCGCCGGGTGGGAGGCCGCTCCCTCACCGACGCCGAGGCCCAGGAATACTACGCTGCCCTGGCCCGCCGCCACGGAGGCCGGCTCACCGGAAGGTTCCGCAACGCCATATTTCTGATGGCGGACGGGGAGACCTGCTTCTCCTCCATGGATGAGAGCCTGGCCTCGCCTCCCTTCTGGCTGGTGGAAACGCCCCACCCCCGCCATGTGGAGGGCTTCCCTCTGGACGCCATGTCCGTGGACCCCGCCACGGGGAGGTACCACTATGATATGGGTGTGGCCCTGGCTGACCAGCCCTGTATCTATGAGGGCTTCCGGGCCTTTTTTCGGGGCATCCTGCCCCAGCTCAAGGGCAAGGTGTGACCGAAAGCAGACATCATAAAACAAAGAAGGGGGAGAGGGAAATGACCGAGCTTGACAAACTGCCTGTGCCGCTGCTTGCCTGGTACCGGGAAAACGCCCGGGTGCTCCCCTGGCGCTCTGACCCCACCCCCTACCACGTCTGGGTGTCCGAGATCATGCTCCAGCAGACCCGGGTAGCCGCTGTGCTGGATTACTATAAGCGCTTTCTGGAGGTCCTTCCCACGGTGAAGGACCTGGCGGAGTGCCCCGAGGACAGGCTCATGAAGCTCTGGCAGGGCCTGGGCTATTACAGCCGCGCCCGAAATCTCCAGAAGGCCGCCCGGCAGGTGATGGCGGACTTCGGCGGCACCTTCCCGGACACCTTTGACGCCATCCGCACCCTCAGCGGGGTGGGAGACTATACCGCCGGAGCCATTTCCTCCATCGCCTTCGGCCGGGCGGTGCCCGCCGTGGACGGTAACGTCCTCCGGGTGGTGAGCCGGCTTACCCTGGACCGCCGGGATGTGACAAAGCCGGAGACCAAAAAGGACATCACCGCCGCCCTTCAAAGGACCATGCCCCGGGAGGCTCCCGGGGACTTTAACCAAGCTCTCATGGAGCTGGGAGCCACCGTCTGTCTTCCCAACGGCGCCCCCCTCTGCGAGAAATGCCCCGCCCGGGACTTCTGTGCCGCCCACCGGGCGGGGGCGGAGCTGGACCTTCCCGTGAAGAGCCTCAAAAAGGAGCGGCGGGTGGAGGAGCGCACCGTCTGGCTCATTTTCCGCGAAGGGAAGGTGGCCCTCCGGAAGCGGCCGGACAAGGGTCTGCTGGCGGGGCTTTGGGAGTATCCCAACGAGCGGGAGGGCAGTCCCTGCCCCGTGACAGGAAAGGAGGAGTTCGCCGCCTCCGGCAAGCATATCTTCACCCATATTGAGTGGCATATGACCGCTTACACCCTGGAAGCGGAGAGTGACGCCCTTCCCCCGGGCTGGGTTTGGGCGGACAAAGCCGCCCTCCGGGAGCTGTACTCCCTCCCCAGCGCCTTCGCCCCCTTTGCCCATCTGGTGGAGGAACATCTGGCTCTGACCGAGAGGAGATAAAAATGGACCTTACCATCCGTGACGTTACAGAGGCCGACTTTTCTACTGTGGAGACCTTCATCAAAATGCTCCACTACACCCACGCCGTTGTGCGGCCCGACGTTTTCCTTCCGGAGGGCTTCGTCTATGACCGGGAGAAGGACTTTCTCCCTTGCCTTCCTGTCAATGGCGGTATCGCTCTGCTGGCCCAGGCGGACGGACAGCCCGCCGGGCTGTGCCTCTGCCATGTCCGGGATCGGGATGACAGCTCCCTGGGCCAATATAAGGAGTGCCACGTCTCCGATCTGGTGGTACACCCCGATTTCCGCCGCCGGGGGGTCGCCAAAGCCCTTATGGCCGAGACGGAGAAGCGGGCCAAGGCCCTGGGGGCGGAGCGGCTGAGCCTCACCGTCTGGCGCTTTAACGAAAGCGCCCAGGCCCTTTACGAAAGCCTTGGGTACGAGGGCCTCTGGAGCTGGATGGAGAAGAAGATCTGAAAAGCCCGGGGAAAGGACCGGTCTCTATGGGAGAAGTGCTGTGGGAATGAAGAAATATATAAAGATCATTTGCATTGGGACCGCCGTGATATTACTATTGCTGCTCCTGGTATTCGTCCATCATCACATCCACCTCAATGCAGAATCGGAACTGCGGCTGCCTCTGGGGCAGATGGTTGAAGTGGGCGGGCACAATATGAGTGTCTATGTGGAGGGAACCGGGGATACGACCCTTGTTTTCCTGTCGGGCGGCGGCACCTGTTCTCCTATTCTGGATTTCAGATCCCTTTATTCCCTCTTGAGCGATCGATACCAGACTGTGGTGGTGGAGAAATTCGGATATGGGTTCAGCGATGTTGTGGATCGGGACAGGGACCTTGATTCCATACTCCAAGATACCAGAGCCGCCCTGGCCGCCGCGGGACTCAGTGGGCCCTATGTTCTTTGCCCCCACTCCATGTCAGGGCTGGAAGCCCTCTATTGGGCGCAAAAATATCCCGATGAAGTATCCGCGATCATCGGACTTGATATGGCGGTGCCGGAGTATTATGACAGCATGAAGATCAATATACCGATGTTGCGCGCGGCAGGCTGGGCGGCCCATATAGGGATCACCCGCCTGATCCCGGGCATTTCGGACAGTGATGCCATCCGGTACGGCACATTGACGGAGGATGAAAAAGAAATCTATAGAGCTATTTTCTTCTCCCGTACCGCGACTGTGACTATGCTGAACGAGATGGAACGGGTAAAGGAAAACGCTGAAAAAGTGCGCAGTATGAAGGCTCCTCAGCTTCCAATGCTGCTGTTCATTTCCGACGGCTCCGGCGGAACAGGATTTGAGAAAGAGGCCTGGAGAAGCATTCCGATTCAGTACCTTTCTCAGGTCGAAGGCGGGGAATACGTTTTGATGGACTGTCCCCATTATGTGCACGATCACGAATATAAAGCCATCAGCGAAGGCATCATTTCTTTCCTGTCCCCCCGGTAACTTCCGGTCTGTCTCGTTGATACAAAAGGAGGCCCCCCATGACCTTTGAAGAGCTGAAGGAAAAAGCCCACGCTCTGCCCCTAAAGCCGGGTGTGTACATCATGCAGGACGCCAAAAATACCGTCATCTACGTGGGCAAGGCCAAGGCCCTCAAAAACCGGGTCTCCCAGTACTTTGCCAATCTGGCCTCCCACAACGAGAAGACCCGGGCCATGGTGGCCTCCATCGACCACTTTGACGTCATTGTGGCGGACAGCGAGTTCGAGGCCCTGGTGCTGGAAAGCTCCCTCATCAAACGCCACCAGCCCCATTACAACATCCTTCTGAAGGACGACAAGGGCTACCCCTACATTCGGCTGGATGTAAAGAGCCAGTACCCCCGGTTCTCCATCGCCACCCGGGTCAGTGAGGACGGGGCCCGGTACTTCGGCCCCTACGGCAGCCGGGGCGCTACCCAGGACATCGTTGACGCCCTGCTGGGGGCCCTCCGCCTGCCCACCTGCCACAAAAAGTTCCCCCGGGACATCGGCAGGGAGCGGCCCTGCCTCAACTACCACATGGGGCTCTGTGACGGCTACTGCCGCCCGGACATGGACCAAAGCAAGTATCGGGAGGCCATGGATCAGGCCGTCCGTCTGCTGGAGGGCCAGTTCAAGGAGGTCCGGGCCGACCTTGCGGCCGAGATGGAGCTTGCCGCTTCTGACCTTCGGTTTGAGAAGGCGGCCCAGCTTCGGGACCGGATCCAGGCCATCGAGCTTTTGGGCAAGCGGCAGAAGGTGGTGGCGGGCTCTCTGGCGGACACCGACGTGGTGGGCTACCACAGGGGGGAGGCCAAGAGCTCCTTCGTGGTCCTCCACTATGTGGACGGGGACTTGGCCGCCAAGGACATGGACCTGATGGACACCCCTATGGAGGGCGAGGAGGGGGAGGAGGTCTCCGCCCTGGTGCGGCAGTACTACGCCAACCGGGCCCGGCTCCCCAAGCAGATCTTGCTGCCCTGTGAGCTGGAGGACGAGGTGTCCCTTACCCGGCTCCTGTCGGAGTCCTGCGGCCACCGGGTAAACCTTGTGACCCCCCAGCGGGGGGCTAAGATGGACCTTATCAAGCTGGCCAACAAAAACGCCGTGGAGGAGGTGGAGCGTGCCACCTCCCGGGAGGAGCGCCAGTCCAAACTGATGGAGCTGCTGGGCAGGATGCTGGACCTGGAAACGCCCCCTGACCGCATCGAGTCCTACGACATTTCCAACCAGGGTGCCGACGATATCGTAGCTTCCATGGTGGTCTATGTGGGGGGCAAACCCCTGAAGCGGGACTACCGCCGCTTTAAGCTGAAGGACATGGACGGCCCCGACGACTACGCCTCCATGGAGCAGGTGCTCACCCGGCGGTTCCAGCGGTATCTGGACGGGGACGAGAAGTTTTCTGACTTGCCCGACGTTCTCTTCATCGACGGCGGCCAGGAGCACGCCAAGGTGGCCCTCCGGGTGGAGGAGAAGCTGGGGCTCAACATCCCCATCTTCGGCATGGTGAAGGACGACCGCCACCGGACCAGGGCCCT
>JAAWPV010000034.1 GCA_022800215.1 Oscillospiraceae bacterium
TCTCTCTCCTCCTGCGGTTTTTTCGTCCATTGACAATCCTTAGTATCCGCAGGTCTCTTTTTCCTATGCAAACCTTTTCCGCGGAATGATTTGGTAATTGCGCCCACCTGTAAGAAATTATTGATTGCCGGTATATGATCTATACCGATCAAGAAATCAGACCGCAAATAGAGAGCAGAGAGGCTGCACAGGATGGACAAAACGCGCTGAGCGTGTATTTTCTGGATCTTCCCGAGGAAACCAAGCGGGAGTATGAGCCCTGGAGCTTGCCCTTCGTCTTGAAAATGCCGAACTGCCCGGATGCGCCACGTGACCGGTACTCAGCGAAGCAACAAGAAGTATATGAGCACGAAGCACTTAGAGACCGCCCCGAACGATGTCTCTATTGCCGGTTGACTCATTCTGCCAACCTGCAAACCAATTTGCGCATAACTATTGATAGTACCGCTGCAAACCCGGCAACTGTGTGACCGCCAGTGACCTCACCAGCAGCGCACAGTCCAGGAATTGCGTTTCCATCAATGCCAATACTTCAGCGCTTGTATTGACCTTTAAACCGCCTTTGGTAATGTGAGCCGCAGGAGCTCTGGCTCCAGCATAGAAGGGCGCTTCAAAGATACCGGGGTTCCCGTTGGGGTTAATAAAGTCGCCTGCAAAAGAAGCGCGATTGAACTCCGGCTCAACACCTGTCCTAACCGCTTCATTGAATTTTTCGATCGTTTCAACGAAGCTTGCAGGATCAGATCAATCAATTCATCCAATTCCTCTAAGGCATCCGCTTTCACAACGATGTCTGCATCTAACAGACCCTGAATGTTTTGCCCGCCGTAAGTGATACCGTTTTCGCCAATACCAGCATTGTTTTGGCCCGGCAAAAAACCAAAGGGCCTGCCGAGGAAGCGGCAGGCCTTTTGGCTAACAAAGGAGAGTAATAATATTTTAAACTCTATATTCAGGACCAGAGCGGGAACATCAGCGTAACCCAAATGATCTGAAGCACACCATAGATAATGGCGGGTAGCCACCCCTGTTTAAAGAGGGACTTGATATCGTAGCCGCCGGCCGCCATCATAATGGGGATAGAACTGGTGGCCATGGGGGTAAGGAAGGCGGCCATGCAGGCATTTGCCACCAGCATGATGGGGCCCAACGGGCGGCAGCCCAGAGATTTGCAGGCCAGGATAACGATAGGGACAATAATATTCTGGGTAGCGCCATTGTTCATAAACTGGGTCATGATAAAGGGGACCAGGAAGAAAATCGCATTGACAAAGAAAGGATTTGTGTTTCCGCCAATGATGGTAACGATGGCGTTTCCGATCACGTCGCCGGCCCCGGTCTCTACCAGGGCGGAGCCCATGCCCAGAGCCCCCACCAGCAGCAGATAGATGTCAAGCGGAAGAGCTTGCTTGACCTCCCGGCCTTTCAACACGCCGGTGGCATACATCATCACAGCACCAAGCACGGTGATCACCCACTGGGGGATTCCCAGCTTATCGGCAAAAATGAGGCCAATGGAGACCGCCAGGAAGATCACATAGCCGCAAACCTCCTGCACCGGAGGCAGGGGCTCCTTCTTCTTGCCCTTCTGCTCCATGCCCGCAATGGGCACCACAGGTGCATCGGGCGCCAGCTTTTTGGCGAAGAAAACAGCATAGATAGTAATAACAATGGCGGGCAGGATCTTGGATTTCAGAATATCGGTCATGACGAAGGAATACTCCGGCATACCGTAGGATTCCAGAAAGCCATTAAAACGGAGATGGGTCACCGCAGCGTTACCAATGGGTATGCCGGTGCCGCCCAGCAGACACACAAGGCCCAGGGGGAACATGGCCTTGGAAGGGCTCACGTTGTTCTTCTCGCAGATCGCGGTCAGAATGGGGTAGAAAATAACCATCTTCGTCATGGGGCTTCCGGTGAAGGGCGTCAGCACCCAAACCGCCAGCAGCATCAAGGTCAGTGCCCGGTCAAAGGAGCCCTTAGCCGCCCGGTTGACCCATCCGGCGACCTTATCCACAAGCTGGGTCCGCCCAAAGCCATGTGCCACAATGAACATGGCCGCGAGAATGATGGCGTTGCTGTCGCTGAATTTGCTGAGCGCCGTGGCCGGATTCAGACAACCTGTCACGATCAGGACTGTCATAGTCACCATAGCGGTCACCGCCATGTTCCACTTGTTGAGGCCGTAGCTGATCAGGGAAAGGACGAAAATTGCCAGACAGATGATGACTTGTGTTTCCATTGAAATAACCCTCTCTTTCTCTGTATCGTTTCATTATGCCAGGGAAAACGCGGGGAAATGGAACTTTACCGGTCCACGATGGACCCGTCCTCATGGAGGTGAATGCCGCCGTACATTCCCTGGAAGGGGAATATCTTATCAATGTCGTCGATGAGCTCAATGCCCAGGCCGGGGCCCTCGGGAAGGACGATGTAGCCGTCCTCAATGCGGAAGGGCTCCTTCATCTCCCGATCCAGCCGGCAACGGCCCGCCGACATGGGATACTCCTGGATCTCGAAGTTGGGGATAACCGCATCCAACTGGAGGCAGGCAGCGGTGGAGACAGGACCCAGCGGATTATGAGGGATGACATAGACCCCCCGCTGCTCGGCTTCGGCGGCGATCTTCTTGCCGGCGGTGAGACCGCCGGCCACACACATGTCAGGACGAATGTAACGAACCTTGGTGGTGGTCATCAGAGAGTCAAACTCCATGGGGTTAATGAACCGCTCGCCCGTGGCCACGGGGATCACACACTCCTCGATGACAGTCCGCATAGCCTCCAGGTTGTCAGGGATGGGGTCCTCATAGAAATGAGGCCGGAATGGGGCCATGGCCCGGCCCAGCTCGATGGCCTCGGCGGGTCGCATCCCCCGGTGACACTCCACCGACAGGTCCACGTCCCAGCCCACAGCCTCCCGCATGGCCGCCATCCGCTTGGCCGCCCGGTTCACCAGGGCGGAGAAGCTCTCGCCGCAGCGGCCGTTTTCGTCGCTGGGATGACCGATGTCGAAACGGATGGCGGTAAAGCCCTGGTCCACCAGAGACTTTGCCGCCCCCACAATATCGTCGGAGCCCTTGGGGGGACGGGCGTTCACATAGATACGGACCTTCTCCCGGGTCTTGCCGCCCAACAGCTCGTAGCAGGGCACCCCCAGGGCCTTGCCCTTCAGGTCCCACAGGGCGATGTCGATACCCGACAGGGCCGACTGGGTGACAGAGCCCCGGAAATGGAGATTTCGGGCCAGAGCGTTGTGGATAAATTCAATACGCATGGGGTCCAGGCCCACGACGAGCTTTTCCATCTGCTTGACCACCAGAGCGGTGGCTTCCTGATAGCCCCAGGCGCCGCACTCGCCCAGACCTACCAGCCCCTCGTCGGTGTGGACTTTCAGGAACAGGTACCGGCCACCTGCCAAAATCGTCTCAATGGATGTGATCTTCATGTAAACACCTCACGATCTGTTTTTTGTGGGACCTAACCGCGGTTTCTGGTTTGATTATAGCTGTAATTATTCATTTTGTACAATTCTTATTCTATATTCAGCATAATTTTAGGTTATTATATATAAAGTCTATCCTCGATAACATTTTTTGATGACAGGATCAAAGCCCACCGGTAGACGCTCCCTCAAAATTCTGCTATACTTTTCAAAGCAGGCATCCTCTTTTTAGAGAAAATGACGAGGTGAGTTTCATGACGCTGACCCAGATGCAGTACTTTCAGGCCGTATGCAAATACGAAAACTTTACCAAGGCCGCCGAGGACCAGCACATCTCCCAGCCCGCCATGTCGGCGGCCATGAAGGACCTGGAAGTAGAGTGCGGCGTTCCCCTCTTCAAAAAGACCAGGAACTCCCTCACCATCACCGACGCCGGCTGGGCCTTGCTGGAGGAGGTCCAGGTCAATCTGCGGCAATACGACCACCTGATGCACGCCATCAAAGATCTGTCCCTGAGCCGGAAATACATCCGGGTGGGAGTAGCCACCCTCAACGGCAACCTGGTCTACCCTCAGATCCTTTCCGCCTTCTCCAAGCGCTGCCCCGACATTCAGGTCATCTCCAGCGAGGAGCCCACGGCCAATCAGTTTGAGCTTCTGGACCAGGGAAAGCTGGACGTAGCCATCAACGGCAAGCGTTTAACGCCAAGCGAGGAGGATAATTATCACAGCTGGCCCCTCATCTATAATGAGATGGTTTTTTGTGTCCCTCAGGGTCACTCTCTGGTCAAGGAAACCGTTGTAACGGCGGAGCAAGCCGCCCGGGAGCCTCTGGTCCTGATGGAAAAGCGTTTCGGCATCACCCAGGGCTTTCTGGGCCGGATGGAGAAAAAGGGATTTTCTTGCCGGGTACTCCACTATACCGACCAGATGTACAGCGTAGAACGCTTCGTGGAGCAGGGAGTGGCCTGCGGCATCCTTCCCAAGCTGGTGGTGGAGCAGAATCCCCACATCGTGGGCTTGCCCTGCGCCGAGCTCTCACGCGGCATGGTGAGTCTCCACTGGCGGCGGGATCAGATGCTCTTCTCCGCCACCAAGGCCTTCATTGATTTGGTTAAAGAGATGTACCCTAAGCAGCCGCAATAAAAAAAGCCGGACCACCTTTTCGGTGATCCGGCTTTTTGATTCGCTTGTTATCCCTTATCATACCGAACGAAGCCGTGCTCAGACATATAGTGTACTTCCTTCAAGAGTCCATAGTCGAACTCCGGATTCATCTGGTCGGTGATGACCCCCGCCTCGTCAAAATCGGCAAAGTGGATGGCGGTGAGTTTGTTGAACTTGCTGTGGTCCGCCACAATATAGGAGCGCAGGGAATTCTGGAGCACCGTCCGCTTTAGCCGGGCCTCCATATCCTCCGTGGTGGCAAAGCCTGTCATAGGATGTGCGCCGTTGCATCCCACAAAGGAGATGGAAAACTTCATCTTCTGCAGCCGTTCCAAAGTCTCCATGCCGATAATAATACTGGTCTGATGCTTGAGAAAACCTCCGGCCATATAGCAGTTAATATTCCGCTCCACCAACTTCTGCACGTTATTGATCCCCTGGGTCACCACCAGAATATCCTTGGCATAGATGAAGTCGATGATCTTGGAAGTGGTGGAACCGGCGTCAATGTAGACCGTATCCCCATTCTTGACGAAAGAGGCAGCAAACTTGGCGATGCGGAGCTTTTCCTTGGTGCGGGAAAGCTCCCGAACGGAAAGACTGGTCTCGCTTTTCTGTTCGTTGGAGAGAATGGCCCCGCCGTAGAACCGTTTTACCATGTTCCGGTCCTCCATATACTGAAGGTCCCGTCGGATGGTGGCCTCGGACACATGAAACCGCTCCACCAACTCCGTCACAGTGACCGAGGTCTTCTCCTCACAGAGCTTAAAAATCGCTTCGATCCGCTGGTTCATACTGCCACCTCATTTTCTGTTTTTTCCCAAGGGTCACTCTACCGTTTTCAGAGACTCCACCATGTCGATCTTTCGGAGCCTTCCCTTCGCCGCCAGGTTCACAAGCAGGGAGAAGAGAATGGTCAGGGCCACCGCAAACACATAGCTCATGCCCTCCACCGTCCGGCCGAACATGGCCATGTCGATCTCCACCGTCAGTACCAGCCACCGGTGGAGATATTTGCCCATCACAAGGCCCAGCAGCACCCCGAAAAAGGTGAGGATGGTGTTCTCCCGGGACACATAGGCGGACATCTCCCTATCGTTGAAGCCCAGCACCTTCAATGTGGCAAGCTCCCGCATCCGTTCAGTGATGTTGATGTTGGTGAGGTTGTAGAGCACCACGAAGGCCAAAGCGGCGGCGGAGGCCACAATGACGGCCACTGCATAGTCCAGGCCCTTCAGCCCGTCTCCGATGGACTCCCGAAGGCTGGCCGTCCGGGTCACGGAGGACACCCCGGACAGGGGCACCAGGGCGGTGCCCACCGCGTCGGAGACCTCCACCGTATCCTCGGTGTATTGGGTCATAATGCTGTTCACCGGGGGCTCCTTCCCATAGATAGAGAGATAAGCCCCGTGGCTCAGATAAATATAATGGAACACATAATTTTCCGTGATCCCCGTCACCGGCATAGTGGTGCGGACATTATCATCCACAATGGTGATGGTATCCCCCACCTTCACGCCCAGCGTATCGGCCAGCTTCTCGGTGATGACCGCTCCCTCACCGGTCAGGGGGATAGGTTCTCCTGTGACCCGGTCCCGGAGATGGACAAAATCGCCGAATTTGCTCTCATCGGTGACGGCGTTCAGATAGACGTAGGAGTCCATGCTCCGCTTCGGTCCCTCGGCGGTGACCATGGTGTCGGAGATGGTGGTCCAGTGCTCCACATAGGGGCTTTTATCCAGCTCCCGGGTGATTTCCAAAAGCTCCACCTCCGTCACATCCTCCGCCAGGCTGACCTGGCCGTGGTAGGTGGTGACCTCGTCATACTGCCGGTCGAAAATGTCGTGAATGGAGTCCCGAAGACCGAAGCCGGTGATAAGCAGGGCGGTGCAGCCACCGATGCCGATGACCGTCATCCAGAACCGCTTTTTATAGCGGAACAGGTTCCGCACCGTCACCTTCCGGGTGAAGGACAGCCTTTTCCAAATAAAGTTCACCCGCTCCAGCAGCACCCGCTTCCCTGCCGGGGGAGCCTTGGGCCGCATGAGGGTGGCGGGCACCGCCGTCAGGGCGGCGTAGGAGGATGCCAGGGCAGTCCCGGTGACACAGAACACCGCCGCTCCCACCGCCATGAGATAGATGCCGGGGAAAAAGGTGATCTGCAATTCACCCACCGTATACATGACCTTCCATGCATTGAAAATGATGGTGGGGATCAATGTGCAGCCCAGCCCCAGACCGATGACACCCCCACCGAAGGAGGACAGGAACCCATAGCCCACATATTTGAAAGCGATGGCGTTCCGGCTGTAGCCCAAGGCTTTCAGCCCACCGATCTGGACCCGCTGCTCCTCCACCATCCGCGTCATCGTGGTAAGGCATACCAGGGCCGCCACCAGGAAAAAGATGAGGGGAAAAACGCTGGCCAGGTTGCCCATCCGCTCCGCGTCCTGCTGGAAGGACACATAGCCCATGTTGGTGTTCCGGCTCAGGAGATACCACTTGCAATTCTCGATCTCCGAGATGTCCCGCCGGGCGTCACTCAGCTTCCGCCGGGCGTCGGAAAGTTCCTCCTCCGCCTCGGCCTTGCCGTCCTCGTATTCCTGCACCCCGTCGGCATACTCCGCCTCCCCGTCGGTGAGCTCCGCATAAGCGTCATTCAGCTCCCGCTGGGCCTTGGTCGTCTCCTGAGCCAGGGTCTCCCTGGCCTCCTGAAGCTCCGCAAGGCCGTCCTCATACTCCACCCAGCCGTCGTCCAATTTTTCCCGTGCGTCCTGAAGCTCCTTGCGGCCCTCCTCCAGCTCCCGCTGGGCGTCGGCCAGCTTCTGGGCCCCGTCCCGGAGCTCGGCATCGGCGTCCCGCAGTTCAGCCCAGCCCTCATCCAGCTCCTTCTTTCCGTCGTCCAGCTTGGCTTTTGCCTCGTCCAGCTCCTGTTTGGCCTGTTCCAGCTTCTCCAGACCTTTTTCATACTGCCGCCGGCCGGCGCTGTATTCCTGCTGTCCTGCGTCAAGCTGGGACTTGGCGGCATCCAGCTGGGCCTGGGCAGCGGCGATTTGAGCCGCTCCGGACTGCACCTCATCCCAGCCGTTCACCAGCATTTGGAGCATGGCGGCGGTTTCAGGCTGGGTCGTCTCCAACATAGGAAGCATCGCCCGCAGCGTCTCAATGAGCACCGCATCCTCCACATTGGTGTCAATGCCCATCTCGGCCAGCATGTATTTGGCCTGGGCAAATTGCGTGTCAAAGGCTGCCTTCCCCGCTGCAAAGACCTGCTTCTGCTCCTCCAGCAGAGCCACCCCGGCGTTATACTGAGCCCGCCCGGCGGAAAGCTCTGCGGACGCCGCGCTGAGCTGCCGCTTGGCTTCTTTCAGTTCCTTCTCGCCGTCCTCATATTTTTTCAGCCCGTCCTCGTACGCCTTCCAGCCGTCGTCATATTCTGCCTGGGCCTCCTCCAGCTTCCGCCGCCCCTCAGCGTAATCGGCCAGGCCCTTCCGGTACTCCCGAAGGCCGTCCTCGTACTCCTTCTGCCCGTCGGAGAGCTTCTGAACGCCGTCGGCATAGTCCACCTCGCCCTGCTCCAGTTCTGCCAGCGCATCGGCTAAGGTCTGCTCGGCGTCGGCGATCTCCTCCTCCGCCTCCCGAGTCTCCCGGGCCAGCGTCCGCTGGCCGTCATAATACTCCGCCCAGCCATCGTCCAGCTTTTTCCGGGCGTCGGCAAGCTCCCGCTCGGCGTCGCTGAGCTTCTCATTCACCTCTGCCTCGGCGTCCTCATACTCCTGCTGGGCCTCGTCCAATTTGTCGTTGGCCTCCCCGATCACTTCCTCATAACGAAGGCCGGCCCGCTCCTCTCCCAGAGGTTCCAGGCTGTCCAGAAGCCCATCCATCAGGTCCTCATAGTCGTCGCCATAGCAGAGCAGCTCCGCCCCGCCCTCTGCCAAAAGGTAGGCCTCGGTATAGTAGTCCAAGTCAAAGACCTCCCTGGGTAAAAATGCCACGGCGGAGAGCCGCCCAGTGCCGATGGTGGAGGTGCCCCGGTCCCGGGACAGGTAGAGGGAGGAATGGACCGTGCCCACGATGGTGTAGCGCTCCCGGCGGAGGGAGTCCTCATAGTCTGTCCCGGCGGTATCCAGCTCCAGCACATCCCCCACCCGGAGGCCCACCGACTCCAGCAGGGCGGGTTCCACTACGCACTCATCAGAAGATATGGGCAGTCTCCCTTCCAAAAGCTCCGGGTCGTTGATGCCCAACGCGCTGAGGGAGTGGAAGCGGACGATATAGTCGTTCTGCGAGGCGTGAACGGTGGCGTCCACATACCAGGCTCCCTCCGCCTTCTCCACCCCGGGAGCGGCCCTGAGGGCGGCAATGTCCCCGTCGGTGAGACCCAGGGTGGACAGCACCCGCACGTCCATCAGATGGGTGCGGTCATAGTAGTCATCGGCGGTGTGCTCCATGTCGGGGGCGGTGGTCCGCAATCCGGCCAGAAAGGCCACCGCCAGTGCGGAGAGGAGGAACAGGGAGAGGAACCGGCTCAGGGTGTTGCGTATTTCTCGAAAAGCGTCGGTGACGATGCGGTTGGGGCTTTTCTTCACGCCGGTCCATCTCCTCTCTTTGTCTTTTTCTGCGGCCCCGCCGCCCACTTTCCGATTTTGAACTACCCAGGCGTTTCCAATCGGGCGGCACTTTCTGCCAAATTTGTCGAATGGTAGCGGCGAGCGGGGCTGGAGAAGCTATGATAACATTCCATATAAGCCGGAAACAAGATTGACAATAGCTTTTCTTTCTATTCCCGCTTAGCGAACATAGTGAGCCTTAGCGGGAGTTGATGCATGGGCCGCCAACGGCGGCATCGCTGGGGGCCCGGGGGCCAATTCTTTTCATGAAAAAGATGGCCCCCGGGGAAAGAGAAATAAATGTTGTTACCATTCTATATCTTCAACAGGTGTCGGATGCTCATTCCGCTCCACCGCCGCCACCTGCCCGCTCTTGATGTGAATGACCCGGTCGGCCATGGGGGTAAGAGCGGTGTTGTGGGTGATGACCACCACCGTCATCCCCTCCTTCCGGCAGGTGTCCTGCAAAAGCTTCAAAACCTCCTTACCGGTGACATAGTCCAGCGCCCCCGTGGGCTCGTCGCAGAGGAGCAGCTTGGGGTTTTTCGCCAGGGCCCGGGCAATGGCCACCCGCTGCTGCTCGCCGCCGGAAAGCTGGGCCGGGAAGTTGCTGAGTCTTTCCCCCAGTCCCACATGCTTCAAGACCTCGGCAGCGTCCAGGGGGTCCTTGCAGATCTGGGCGGCCAGCTCCACATTCTCCAGGGCGGTGAGGTTCTGGACCAGATTGTAAAACTGGAACACGAAGCCGATGTCGTACCGCCGGTACAGAGTCAACTGCTTGGCGCTGTAACCGGAGACCTTCTGCCCGTCCACCAGAATGGTCCCCTCATCGCAGGCGTCCATGCCCCCCAAAATATTCAGCACTGTAGTCTTTCCCGCTCCGGAGGGCCCCACGATGACGCAGAACTCCCCCTTCTCGATCTCGAAGGAGATATCGCTGACAGCGTTGATGACCACCTCGCCCATCTGATACCGTTTGACCACATGCTCCAAAGAAATATAAGCCATATGTCCACCTCTGTCCCTGCTTTACTTATTCACTGATTATAACACATTTCGACTCAATTTGGAATAGGTCCTCTCCATCGCCAGTCTGTCTGTACAAATGCTTATTTTTTCGTCAAATACGCTAAAAAATCATTTCATTTTTTGGGGCAATCTCCAATTTTTATCATCTCATCTTGTCCTCCTTTGTCCTTTTTGCTACAATTATTTTATTCTGAAGAGAAAGGGAGGTCTCCTCCATGGACGAGATCACAAGGTTAAAAAAGCTGGAATGTCCACCTAAGGGCAAGGTCATCGACCTTGTCATTGATACCGACACCTTCAACGAGATCGACGACCAATTCGCCATCGCCTACGCCCTGAAGGCTCCGGAGCGTTTCAACGTTCTGGCCCTCTATGCCGCCCCCTTCTTCTTCCCCGAGTGGATCCCCCAGGTGATGCGGGACCGGGCCATCTCCCCCGAGGACGGCATGGAAAAAAGCTACAATGAGATCCTGAAGATCCTCACCCTCATGGGCCAGGAGAACAGGAAGGAGCAGGTCTACCGGGGCAGCGGCGCCTACCTCTCCAACGAGAAGACCCCCGTGGAGTCCCCCGCCGCACGGGACTTGGTGGCGCGGGCCATGGCCCGCAGCACAGAGGACCCCCTCTACGTAGTAGCCATCGGTGCCATCACCAACGTGGCCTCCGCCATTCTGATGGAGCCTAAGATCGTTGACCGGATGGTGCTGGTCTGGCTGGGGGGCAACAGCCACGAGTGGCCCCAGAACTGGGAGTTCAACCTGGCCCAGGACGTGGCCGCTGCCCGGGTGGTCTTCAGCTGCGGCGTGCCTCTGATCCAGCTTCCCTGTATGGGGGTCGTCTCCGCCTTCACCGTGTCCAAGGCTGACATGGAGTACTATCTGCGGGGCAAGAGCGAGCTGTGCGACTACCTCATTGACAACGCCATTCAGGAGGTTGCCAAGCTGGGCCGCCAGACCGATTACTGGACTCGGGCCATCTGGGATGTAACTACCATCGGCTGGCTCATGGACCCGGACTTTTGCCCCTCCGTCCTCCGCCATTCCCCCATCCCCGAGTATGACGACCGCTATGCCTTTGACGAGAGGCGCCACCTTATGCGGTATGTCTACCAGATCCAGCGGGACAAACTGTTCCAGAATATGTGCGAAATACTCACCCGGTGACCTTCTGTACGGAAAAGGACCCGGAGCCGCAAGGCTCCGGGTCCTTCCTAATGACCGCTTCCTTTTACAGGACCTTCCGCAGGGGAATGACCTTTACCTGAGGGTGAAGCATCTCGCTCACCTCGTTAAGGGCGCTGATGGATGGTGTCCGAACAAAATAGAACTCCGGAGACTGGGACAGGTTTCGCGCTGCCGCCAGATAGTCCAGGATCTGCAGGGGCGGGATATGGTTGATCCCGCCGTAGCATATGGTGGCGGAGGCGATATCCCGGCAGTCCGAATAGTAATGGGAAAAATTCCCCTCCACCGCCGGCACCGGATTGTCCGAGGTATGGATAATGATCTCCTCCCCGTTGCAATAGGCCAGCGTATAGGAATCGGCCATAATGAAAAAGTTTCGCATTCCTTTTCGGGCCAGAATGGTACACACATCGGGCAGCACGGAGGGATCCACCACCTCCTCCACCGGCTTCTGCCATGCCGCAGACGCGGCAATGGACAAACTCATGATGGAGCCGTAGAAAGCGCTCAGCACCTCCTCCTGGGCCATGGTATAGTTCGACATGGAGCCGATGAGGAAAAGGGGCTTATCCGGATAGGTCGTGCGCAGATACCGTATGATATCCACCGGCAGAGAGTCATGGAGCAGGATCATATTGGCAGAGTAGAACAAACTTCTGTGGGGCAGCAGATGGGCAGGGGCGATGTTGGCCACTGCCTTTTCCCCACCGTCTGCCGCAAAAGAGGACATAACAAAGCTGTGATCCTGGTCGATAAGCTCAATATAGATCGCAGTGGAGGAGTCCGGCAGAAGAATGGAGGTCTCCGCCGGAAGCCCCGCCCGGCGGCAGGCGTCCAGGAAGGAATGTCCCAGATCGTCGTTTCCCACAATGAATATTGCTCTGGGCTGGATGGAGAAATTGACCAGAAAATCACAGGTATTCTTTGCCGCACCGCCATAGTTCAGCCGGGACTTGACCGCCTGGAAAAAGCTGGTGGAGGCTCTTCCACCCTCCTGACTCACGTTTCGGATGTCCACATGGCCCGGTCCGATGACCACTGGGTAGGTGGGCTCGTTCAGGATATAGCCCCGCCCGGCCAGGATCCCCTTTTTTGTCATGCTGTTCAGAAACACCGACACCGCGCTGCGGGTCACGTTCATTTTGGCCGCGATTTCATTTTGGGAGATCATGGGATCCTCCCGAATGATCTCATACAATTCCTTTTCTCTCTGGGTCATTTCCATGCCCCAACACTCCTCTCAACGCACGATCCCGGCCTCTTTCCCGGTGTGCGCTGTTCTCTTTTTTAAATATACCACATAAATGACCGTCCCTGTCAAGGAAAACAGGGCGGTAAAGCGCAAAAGCCCTTTCATATCCATTACATTCACTAAAAACGTGCATAGCAGGCTGGAAAATATGCCTCCCAAGCCCTCGCTGGCAGCGCTCCAGGTGGTCTGAGCCGTGGAGCTGTACGCCGGCTCAATGAGCTGGGCAATAAGCCGCTGGCAAGTGGGGATGCCCAGCCCCAGGGCAAATGCCTGCAAAGGCATACAGGCACAGATGACAAGGGGCGAGCGGAAGCAGGTCACCAGCAGGCTCTTGACCCCATAGGTCAGCAGGGACACCACCATCAGCCGGTCAGCCCCGAAGCGCTTTTCCAGCCTGCCGTAGCCCAGCATCACCGGCACCTCGGACACCGCCATGATAAACATAGCCACCCCCAGCAGGCTGCTGGAGCCCCCCTGCTCCTCAAAATAGACGGGAAAGAAAGTGGCAAAGGCGTGGTTGGGGATGGTATAAAGAAAGGAACAAAGGACAAGGACCATATAGCCCCTGTTCCGGGAAAGGACCTTCAGCCCCTCCGCCGTACTGCCCGTGCCGCTCTGGGCGGGAATATCCGGCTGGGGCGGCAGCAGCAGAACAGCCAGGGCCATCAGGGCGCTGAACACGACGACCAGCAGAGGAAGAAACTCCAGCCCCACCCGGTCCATCACCACCCCAATGAGGATGGAGCCCAGTGCAAAGCTCAGACTGCCCATCCCTCTGGAAACAGCAAAGCTCAGATGATAGCCCGTGGAATTGAGCGCCGCGATCCAGCCCGCATTCATGATTTGGCTCCTGAGACAGAAGCTCACAAAAACCGCTGACCAGAAAAGAGTGCCAAAAAAGCTGGTGCTGTGCAGGATGAAATACAAAGAAACAGGCGCCAGGACAGCCGCCGCCAGAAACAGGCTCCGGGTAATACGGAGCCTGTCGCAGAGCCGTCCCAGCACCGGAGTGCAGAGCATGGAGCAGACGCTGATCACGGTGGCCGTCTGGGCGATCATGGATGAATCGAAGCCTAAACGTCCCAGAATGACGGAAAAGAATCCGCTGTACACCGCCATATTGCAGAACATGCTGGCCTGAAGCAGGCAGAAATACCGGTTGGCCGTCCTGTCCCTTTTTTCCATTCCCGCACTTCCCTCCGAAATACGGTTTTCCCGCACTTCTTTGTAGTTTAAAGATTACCATTTTAATAATAACACAGCAGGATCGGTTTTTCAATGCAATCAGCAAAACATTTATCGTCAAATTGCACAATTTCAAGCGTTTAAACTTGGTATAAATGCCGCATTTACATCATTTGCAAAAAATGATATTATACAAATGCAAAGATAAATTAGCAAATGTTAAAATCCAGATTAACCTTCCCGGTTTGTAGGTGAGTTTTATGAAGTACCTGGCCTGCGGCAATATCATGTCAGACCGTGTCCTGAACCCCGGCGAGACGGTCCCCAGCCCCCGTCGTATGGGCGGCCCTGCTTTCTATGCTCTATCGGGTATCAAGCTCTGGGAGGACAGCGTGAAGCTTGTGACCCACACAGGAGCCGACTGGGTGGAGGACTATGAGAAGTGGATGGACGCCAACCACATCTCCAAGGAGTCCGTTCGGGTGGACGCTGACCACGTCTCCACCTACCAGCTCGCCTACAACGAATTTGGCAAATACATACGGGAAAAATCCTTCTCTGTCTACGGCGATCAGGCCATGGGCTACTTAAAGACCCACCCCGAGGATATCGCCAAGGCCGCCGGCGCCGATACCGTGGCCTTTTATAAGGCCGAGGGCGCCGACCGGGTGGTGTGGGAAAAGCTGACCCGGATGAAAAAGGAACTGGGTCTGAAGATGATGTGGGAGCTGGAGTGCTTCAACTCCGGGGCCGTCCTCGAAAAGGTGCTGGAGGTCATGCCCAACGCCGAGGCCTGGAGTCTCAACCACACTGAGGCCGCTTTCCTCTTCGGCATCAACAAGGACGACGATATGTCCATGATCCACAGGCTCCAGGAGCTGCCCATCGCCTTCACCTTCTACCGGGTGGGTAAAAAGGGGGCTTACTCCATTACCAAGGACGGAGCTTGGTTCTGCCCCTCCATCGACGTGGCCCCCTATGTAGACCAGACGGGCTGCGGCAACAGCTCCACCGGAGCGGCGGGCTATGCATACTTTGCCGGCCACACCCCGGAGGAGATCGTCGTGATGGCCAACATCACCTCCGGCTTCAACTGTGCCCAGTTCGGACCCAACCCCCTCATCACCCCGGAGATACGGCAGAAAGCCCTGGCCCTTGTGCAGGAATACCTGCCCCAGGTAGTCAAGGTCTGCTGAGGAATAAAGTTTTGTGCCCCATCCCGCGGAAGGCGGGTAAAAATAAACACCGGATAAAGCCGGTAAAATCGAAATGAAAGGAAGATTTCTCATGAAACTGCGCAAGAGACTCACCGCACTGATCGCCGCCTCGGCCATCCTGCTCAGCCTGGCCGCTTGCGGCCAGAAGGATCCCGAGCCCACTCAGGGCAGCAATCCCGGTCAACAGACCGAGACCAACAATCCCGAGCAACAGAAGACCATCATGTTCTACATCCCCTACATCGGTGACTTCGGCTTGGGCGACATGGGCTACCGCGCCTCCACCGCCGCCGCTGAGAAGTACAACCTGAAGTTCAACCTGGTGGAGTACGGCCAGGACAACTCCATCGCCGTCAACTCCCTGGTGGACGCTCTGGAGACCACCCACTACGACTACGTGCTGGCCATGGGCTGGTATGTTACCGACATTGTGGTGGAGAAGTCCAAGAGCGGTGAGTGGAGCGACATCACCTTCATCCTCTTCGATACCGCCCCCTCCATGGACTTTGAGGGCTGCGACAACATTTACGGCGTGTCCTTCGCTCAGAACGAAGGCTCCTTCCTGGTGGCCCTCTACTCCGCTCTGATGACCAAGAGCGGCAAGATCGGCTGCGCCATCAACCAGGACGCCCCCATCACCAACGACTTCGGTACCGGCTGGCTCTGCGGCTACAAGTACGCCGTCAACGAACTGGGCATGGACGATTTGGAGATGATGTATGCCTACCTGGGCGAGGTCACCATCCAGACCAGCTACGAGACCGTCAGCGTCATGATGGACAACGACTGCGACTATGTCTATCTCGTGGCTGGCACCGTGGCCATGGGCGGCATGCAGGCCGCTGAGGAGAAGGGCGGCAAGGCTGCCGGCAAGTTCATCCTGGGTACCGACTACGACCAGTACAACTACTTCAAGGAAGTGGGCGACACCGTCGGCTATGACACCATGCTTACCTCCATGCTGAAGAACATCGAAGCCTGTGTGGCCCTCATCTTCGAAAACATCTACGGCGAAGCCACCGGTATTGAGCCCGGCAACCACGTGTACGGTATCAAGGAAGGCGGCGTGGGCCTTGCTCAGAACGAGAACTATCTGGAGAACACCCCCGAGGATGTCCAGAAGGTCATCCAGGAGACTTCCGACAAGATCGTCAGCGGCGAGCTCGACGTTGTCTCCTACTTCGATTTCGATTCCTATGATGCTTTCGCTACTTACCGCGACAACCCCAGCGCTCCCTTCGTTCCCTAACTGACATCGTGCTCCACCCGTTGCGGTGGCCAATGCCACCGCAACGGGTAAATTTAAATTTGCCGGGCCTTGCCCGGCCCACACAGAAAGGAAGAGCCCCATGAAACTGCGCCATCGTTTGACCGCACTCATCGCTGCCTCTGCCATCCTGTTCTCTCTGGCCGCCTGCGGCAAAAAGGACCCCGATCCTACCCAGAATGGCGGCGACACGGAAGGCAAAAAGACCATCCTGCACTACGCCGCCATGATCGGCGACTTCGGCCTGAACGACATGGGCTACCGGGCCGCCAATGCTGCCGCCGAGAAGTACGATCTGGAATTCACCTTGGTGGAATACGGTTCCGACAACTCCGTGGCCGTCAACTCCCTGGTGGACGCTCTGGAGACCAAGCACTATGATTACGTTCTCTGCATGGGCTGGTATGTGGCCGATATCATTGTAGAGAAGTCCAAGAGCGGCGAATGGAGCGATATGACCTTCATTCTCTTCGATACCGCTCCCACCGCTGACTTCGGCGGCTGCGACAACATCTACGGCGTGTCCTTCGGGCAGAACGAAGGCTCCTTCCTGGTGGCCGTCTACTCCGCCCTGATGACCAAGACCGGCAAGATCGGCTGTGTCATCAACCTGGACTCCCCCATCACCAACGACTTCGG
>JAAWPV010000035.1 GCA_022800215.1 Oscillospiraceae bacterium
GGGAGGAATCCAATGGGAGGGGGACCGCAGTCCCCCTCCCTTGGTCGTTGGGGGAGGGATTCCAAAGGGAGGGCGAATCGAAACGCCCTCCCTTTGGTGGTTCTTGGGGGGTTCGGGGGGCTATTCTTGACAGCAAGAATAGTCCCCCGAATCAGTTAATCAGACAATAATTCATTGACAGAAACATCCAGAACTTTAGCGAGAACTTTCAATTCAATGTCCGTGATGAACCGCTGTCCGCTTTCCATTTGCTGGATGGCGTTTTTATTAACGTCGAGTCCTTCCAACTGAAGCAGTTTCGCCAAACCGTTCTGGGATACCTTGCCCGGCATAGCCATGCGAAACTTTGCCACTTTGGCACCTGCAATATTTAACTTTCCATCCGGCATCTTATTCTTAAACATTTTTATTCCTCGGGGGACTGCTCATCCAGCTTTGAAAAGAAATCGTTGTAACTGCAACCGAAAATACGCCGAAGTGCAACCAACTCGCTGACCTTCAGATTCATACGGTTGGTTTCAATTTTTGCATAACTGCTTTTAGAAATTTCCAGCCCCATGACCTGCATTTTAGCCACCGTCTGGTCCTGAGTAAAACCGGCGCTGTTACGCAAGGCACTGATTTGGTGCCCAATATCCATATCTGGTCGTAATTTTTGCATTGTTACCACCCACAAGATTTCGCAATAGAGAAACTTCATCTTGATTTTATCCATCTTGTGGGGTATAATGTTTCGTGATAAAGAAACATTATGGGAGGGAACAAAAAAATGGGCAAACACATAAAGGAACTATTTGCAAATGCCACACGGTTCGACGAAAGCGAGCTGACCAAGCTGGAGGACTACAAACTCAAGGAGAAAATTACCTTCCTGATGGAGGAACTCGCCGCGGCAAAATACGGCAAGGATGCCCAGAAATTCCTGGAGGAGTACCTAATGGCTCTCTACGACGTCTGCCACTACGAGTTCCTGCACTATTTCGAGCAGGGCTATCTGGCGGCAAAGGCGGAACTGGGCGAAGCCTGAAATCTGCCCCAGCGGAGCAAAAGCCCCCGGCGGAAGTATCCGCCGAGGGCTTTCTATTTTCTTTTACACTTCCATAATAACAGGCAAAATCATGGGGTTCCGCTTGGTCTTTTTGAAGAGGTAGGCGGAAAGCTCCTCCCGAATGTCCCCCTTCACCGCGTTCCAGTCCCAGCGGTTCTGCCGCTGGCTCTTCTCCATGGCCTCCAGCGCCACTGTTTTCAGCTCCTCCATGAGGGCCTCGGACTCCTTGACGTAGATAAAACCCCGGGTAATGATGTCCGGCCCGGAGAGAAGGCCGCCGTCCTCGCTGGACACGGTGGTCACCACCACGATCATGCCGTCCTCGGCCAGGTGCTTCCGGTCCCGGAGGACCACGGCGCCCACGTCGCCCACACCGTAGCCGTCCACAAAGACCCGGCCGGCGGGGACGGTGCCCGTGACCTTGACGGCGTTGGCACTCAGCTCAATGACCTTGCCGATCTCGGTGACCACAATGTTCCGGGGGTCCATGCCCATCTCCTGGGCCAATCTGGCGTGGGTCCGGAGATGCCGCTGCTCCCCGTGGACAGGAATAAAGAACTTGGGCTTCAGAAGGGAATGGATGATCTTCAGCTCGTCAGCGCAGGCGTGGCCCGAGACATGGAGGGCTCCCGCCCGCTCGTCCACCACCTCGGCCCCCTTGCGGTAAAGCTCGTTGATGACGCTGCCGATGGCGTTCTCGTTGCCCGGGATGGCAGAGGCCGAGAAGATGACCCGGTCGCCCGCCTGGATCTCCACCTGCTTATGAGTGTTGAAGGCCATGCGGGTCATGGAGGACATACTCTCCCCCTGACTGCCCGTAGTGACGATGCACACCTTGTTCTTGGGGAGGCCCTTGATCTGGTTAATATCCACCAGCACCCCCGCAGGGATGGACATATAGCCCAGCTCGGTGGAGACCTTGATGGCGTTCTCCATGCTCCGCCCGGTGATGGCCACCTTCCGGCCATATTTGGCGGCCACAGAGATGATCTGCTGGATCCGGTCCACATTGGAGGCGAAGGTGGCCACGATGATCCGCTCCTCGCAGCCCCGGAAAAGGGCGTCGAAGGAGGCGCCCACGCTGCGCTCCGACTTGGTGAACCCCCCCCGCTCCACGTTGGTGGAGTCGCAGAGGAGGGCAAGCACCCCGTCCTTGCCCAGCTGGCCCAGCCGGGCAAGGTCGATCATGCCGCCCGAGATGGGGGTGGGGTCGATCTTGAAGTCGCCGGTGTGGACGCACACGCCCACCGGAGTGCGGATGGCGAAGGCCACCGCGTCAGCGATGGAATGGTTCACGTGAATGAACTCCACCCCGAACCGGCCCGCCTTCACCGTCTCCCCCGCCTCGCAGGTCACCAGGCGGGTCTTGCCCAGCAGGTGGTGCTCCTCCAGCTTCAGCTTGATGAGCCCCGCCGACATCCGTGTGGCGTAAACGGGCACGTTCAGCTCCCGCAGGAGGTAAGGAAGGGACCCGATGTGATCCTCGTGGCCGTGGGTGATAAAGATGCCCCGGATCTTCTCCCGGTTCTTGATAAGGTAGGTGAAGTCAGGGATGACCACGTCGATGCCGTACATATCGTCATCAGGGAAGCCCATGCCGGCGTCCACCACGATCATGTCATTGCCATACTCGTACACGGTCATGTTCTTGCCGATCTCGTTGAGACCGCCAAGAGAGATAATTTTCAATTTTTCTGCCATGTGTGAAACATACACTCCTTCTATTACACAATTAAGGTTTGAGGTTATGTAGGACAGAAGGAGCGCGCCAAACGGAGGCCAGAACGCCGTCCGTCCTGCCTGGCCCTGTATCGCCAGTCAGTTGGTACGGCCTTCTCGCCGAAGCGTTCCCTTGTCCAAATTTGCTTATTCAAAGCGCTTTTTCAGCGCACAAAGCCGATGTTGGGTAAAACACGGTATTTTTATTGTAGCACCTTTTTTCGGAAAAGTATACCACTATTTTCCACAAAGAATAGTCCCATTTCCCACATTTGTTCTATTTTTCTTTTGTTTGTCGGCCTTTGCGCCCTTATTCTTCCTCATCCATTTCCCGCAGTTTTTCCCGGTAGAGGTCACAGAGCTCCTGGGCGGTCTCCATATCGGAAGCCTCGGCGATGATACGAAGGGCGCTGCGGCGGCTGAGGGGCACCAGGTAAACCCAGCCGGAGCCCGTCCAGATCCGGGCGCCCTCCCCCTCCTTCCGGGCGGTGGAATACTGGCTGAGGGCGGCCCCCATGACCCGGCCCCGGCCCGAGCGGAGGGGTACATCCCCCCGGGCGGTAACAAACTTGGGCACCAGCCGGTCCAGGTCGCTGAGCTTTTCCCCGGTAAGGCCCAGCCGGGCGCAGATCCGGCAGGCGGCAAAGACGCCGTCCCAGAACCAGGGCTTGTCCTCCCAAAGCCTTTGGGCCTCCTCCCCGTCCCGGCCCAGGCGGAGAAGGGTCCGGCCGAAGCCGTCCGCCACCCGCTCGGCCATGGCAGGCGCCCAGGAGGGCAAGGCCGCGTGACCGTCGCCCTGCTCCATCTCGATACGGGTGAGGAGGGTCAAAATCCGGTCGGAGGAGATGAGGCTGCCCTCCTCGTCCCAGGCGGTGAGCCGAAAGCCGCCCCAGTCGGCGGAGAAAGTGGGAAGACCCTTCCGGGAGCCCCGCTGCACCGTACAGCCCAAAACGGTAAGGGCGGCGGCCAGCAGGTCATTCGCCGGTTCTCCCCGCTCCACCTGAACGGTGAGGGTGTGGAAATCCCGGAACCGGGTGAGGCGGGCGGCCTCCCCGGTGTAGCCGGGCCGGACCCCGGCCACCGTCTCAAAGGCCCCCACCCGGACGGCAGGCACCCGGGCACCCTCCCCCCGGAGAAGGGCCCCCTCCAGCTTCCGCTGTTCCGCTCGGTGGAGAGGAATGCCCCGGGGACCGAAAAGCCGGACCTCGGCGGCATCCCCGTCCTGCTGGACGAAGAGGCTCAGGGGAAGGCCGTAGTGACGGCCCAGCCAGGCGATGGCGGAGGCACAGGGGGCATCGCTGACCATCACCGCCCCTCCGGCGGCGGCCACGCCGCAGCCAATGGAGCGGGCCAGCATCCCGGCACCCTCGCCCCCGGCCCAGCCCAGAGCCACCTGGCCCTTCTCCCCCAGGAGAGAACCCAGGGCCACCATGGTCTCAGGGCTCAGCTCCTCCCCGATGGTTCCGCGGAGGGCCCCGCCGCTGGAAAACTTGAGGGGAGCGCTGTGGCCCGCCGTCACCTGGGAGGCGGTGACCTTGCCTCCCTCGGGCACCGTCCGGCCGGGCCACAGCTTCACCCCCGGAGCTACAATGGCCTCAGTGCCCACCGAGACTCCCTCACCTAAAACAGCCCCGGAGCCTACCATGGCCCGGCGATGGACCACCGCACCCTTGCAGAGGATGGCTCCGGTGACCTCGGCCCCCTCGGACACACCGGCCCCCAGAAGGACAGAGCGCTCCACCACCGCCCCGGTCTCCACGGTGGAACCCTCCCCGATGACGGCGCAAGGCCCCACCCGGCAGCCGGGAGCCAGCAGCACCCGCTTACCGATCCAGCAAGGCTCCACCACCTCCACTCCGGCGGGGGCGGGAGCGGTCTCCCGGCCCCCGGCAAGGTCCAGAGACACCTTGCCCTGAAGGGCGTCACAGACGGAATCCAGGTAGGCTTCACAGTCCCCCATGTCCTGCCAATAGCCCGGGATCTCCCAGCCGTAGAGGGGCACGCCCTGGGCCAAGAGAGCGGGAAACAGCTCCTTGCCGAAGTCATAGGGAGTATCCGCCGGCACCAGGTCCATGGCCTGCTTCGACAGGAGATAGATGCCCGTGTTCACAAGCTCGGTGTCCACCTGGCCCCAGCCCGGCTTCTCCACGAAGCCCAGCACCTTGCCCTCCCCGTCGGTGCGGACCAAGCCGTACTCCAGAGGCTCAGCCCGGCGGCTGAGGGCCAGACTGGCGGCTGAGCCGGCAGCTTTGTGGAGGCTCATGAGCCGGGTGAGGTCCAGGTCACACACCGCATCCCCGCTGATGACCAGGAAGTCCTCCCCGCCCAGGAAATCCATGCACTTTTTCACCCCGCCGGCGGTGCCCAGAGGGACATCCTCTATAAAGTAGCGCAGCGATACGCCGTATTCCGTCCCGTCCCCGAAAAAGTCGGTGACGGCGGCGGGAAGATAGCGGAGGGTGACGGCAATATCGCTCACCCCGTGACAGCGAAGAAGATCCAGGATATGACCCAGCACGGGCTTTCCCAGAAGGGGGGTCATGGGCTTTGGCTTTCCCAGGGTCAGGGGACGCAGGCGGCTTCCCTCACCGCCCGCTAAAATGACAGCTTTCATCTCGGACAACATCCTCCCAGTCAAGATGTGTCCTATTGTTTCCGAATGTGTGAAAAATAACCGGGGTTGTGTTTCCGGGCGGGAAGTGCTATGATAGATACAGCAAATTTCAGTCAGGAAGGACGAAAAAATATGGCAATTTTTCACGAGATCACCCCGGACAACCGGAGGACGGTCAACGAATTTTTGAAGGAACACTGGTACGCCACCACCATGGTGCTCCGGGGAGATATTCTGGACATGACCAAAGCGGAGGGCTTTTTCCTGGAAGCGGAAGGAGCCATTCTGGCCCTGCTCACCTACCGCTTCGACGGCACTATTTTTGAGATCCTCTCCCTGGACTCCCTCCGGGAGAACGAGGGCATCGGCACCCAGATGGTGGACGAGGCCGTCCGCCGGGCCAAAACCTTGGGGGCAAAGAAGCTGGTGGTCCTCACCAGCAACGACAATATGCGGGCCATGGCTTTCTATCAGAAGCGGGGCTTTGACTTTGTAAAGCTCTACCGAAACGGTCTGGACGCCGCCCGGCGGCTGAAGCCGGACATCCCCACAGTGGGCCGGGACAACATTCCCCTGCGCCACGAGCTGGAATTTGAGATGATTCTGGAGGGGTGAGGATGGAGGAGTTAAAACCGGGCCGGTATCGGCATTTCAAGGGCAACGAATACCAGCTTTTGTATGTGGCAAAGCATTCCGAGACTCTGGAGCCCATGGTGGTCTATGAGGCCCTTTACGGGGAGGGCGGCATCTGGGTCCGCCCGGCGGAGATGTGGAGCGAGGAGGTGGACCGGGAGGGCTACCGCGGACCCCGGTTCACCTATGTGGGAGAATAGGCAACAGGACTTTCATCAAAAAGGAGAATACCTTCATGGACAAGTGGCTGTATGTGATGTTCATTGAAAAAACCAAGACCTACAACCGTCTGACCAAGGCCGCCGTGGAGCGCCATGTGGCCAACCTGAAAGCCCTGGACGAGGAAGGGCATATGGAACTGGCCGGCGTTTTCAAGGGCTACCCCGGGGTGGCCGGGATGTATATTCTGAAGGCTGGGAGTTTTGAGGAGGCCGAGGCCCTTTGCCAGCGGGAGCCCCTTGTGCTGGAGGGCTTTGCCACATACAAGCTGAAGGCTTTGCAGGTGGCGGACAAAGAGAATAACTATCTGCTTTAAGAAAGGCGGAGAGGACCCATGAACATTCAGATTTTCGGCAAAAGCAAGTGCTTCGACACCAAAAAGGCGGAGCGGTACTTCAAGGAGCGGCGGGTGAAATTTCAAGCCGTGGACATTCTCCGCTACGGCATGAGCCGCGGGGAGCTCCAGAGCGTGGTGCGCTCCGTGGGGCTGGAGGAACTCATCGACTGGAAAAATCCGGACAGCGCCCTTCTCAAGTACCTGGCCCATGACGAAGCCAAGCTGGAAAAACTTTTTGAGGACCCCAGGCTCATCAAAACCCCGGTGGTGCGAAACGGCAAGCAGGCCACCGTGGGCTATGCGCCCGAGGTGTGGAAAAGTTGGGAATAAATTTATTTTCTATCAAATGCAAAAAGGGGTAGAAATCAAAAAGCCAGTATGTTATAATAGTAATAGTTATCAGTTTTGTATTTCATTTATTTTGTGCATTTGCCACAAACGTCATCCCTTCCCGGCCCGCTGGCCGTTACCTTGACTGTAAAATAGGAGGTATGTATCATGAAACGCAACATGACCCCGGAACTCCTGGAGGAGAAGCGCCAGGAGATCTACAATACCCTGGTGGACCCCACCCTCAGCCATGAACAGCGGGTCACCAACCTGTCCCGCGAGGCGGAGAACCTGATGAATGTTCTGGACGAGCCCGAAGGGCTGGACGAGCTGCTGCGCTGCGGCATTGACGAGCGCTGCATCTGCAACCTCTCCGAGGGCGACGCCCCCTACCGTCCCCGGTACATCTGCATCGACTTCGAGAAGTTTTTGAAGACGGGCAGCGAGTTTCTCCAGGTAGGCCCCGCCAAGGACTTTTACGAGGCCCTCACCAACCTGATGATCATGTACCACAACATCCCCAGCATCACCAACTTCCCGGTGTATATCGGTGATCTGGACGTGCTGCTGGACCCCTATATCGACGGGCTTTCCGACGAGCAGGTGAAGATGGCCCTCCGCCACTGGCTCAACACCATTGACCGGACCATTCTGGACTCCTTCTGCCACGCCGACATCGGCCCCAAGGCCACCCGGATGGGGTATCTCCTTATGGAAGTGGAGAGCGAGCTGGAGAACGCCGTGCCCAACCTCACCATGCGGGTGTCCAAGGATACCCCCGACGATTTCATTCTGGCCGGGGTGAAGTGCGCCCTGCACTCCGCCAAGCCCAGCTTTGCCAATGACGAGATGTTCCGGGGTGAGTTAGGCGATGACTACTGCATCGCAAGTTGCTACAACGGCCTTCACAAGGCCGGCGGCTCCTACACCCTGAGCCGGCTCATCCTGTCCAACATCGCAAAGCGTGCCTCCGGCATCGAGGACTTCAAGAAAAATCAGCTCCCCTACGTCATGGACATCATGGCCCGGTATATGGACGAGCGCATCCGCTTCCTGGTGGAGGAGAGCGGCTGGTTCACCCACAGCTTCCTGGTGACCGAGGGCTTTGTCCAGCGGGAAAACTTCACCGCCATGTTCGGCCTTGTGGGCCTTGCCGAGTGCGTCAACATCCTGCTGGAAAAAGAAGGCTGCACCGAGCGCTTTGGCCACAGCGAAAAGGCCAACCAGCTGGGCGTTGAGATCATGGATCTCATCAAGGACTTTAACGACAACCACTACAACAAGTACTGCGAGGGCGGCAACGGCCACTTCCTCCTCCACGCCCAGGTGGGCCTTGCCGACGACCAGAACGTGTCCCCCGGCACCCGGATCCCCATCGGCGAGGAGCCCGACGAGCTGGTGGACCACCTGAACGTCATCAAGCTCTTCCACAAGTACTTCCCCTCGGGCACCGGCGATATCTTCCCGGTGGACCTCACTGTTCACAAAAACCCCCAGTACGTGCTGGACATCATTCGGGGCGGCCTGGGCATTGATATCCGCTACCTTTCCTTCTACAGCAGCGATTCCGACGTGATCCGGGTCACCGGGTATCTTGTGAAGCGCAGCGAGATGGAGAAGCTGGACGCCGGCACCGCCGTGCGGCAGAATACCACCGGCCTGGGTCTGGGCTCTGCCAAGAACTGCAAGATTCTGGACAGGCGGATCCGGTAATGGTCAGGGCCACCGTCAACAAAATCATCCCCTTCAGCTCGGTGGACGGGCCGGGGAACCGGACCGCTGTCTTCCTTCAGGGGTGCAACTTTAACTGCAAGTACTGCCACAACCCGGAGACCATCAACGACTGCATCCACTGCGGCGCCTGCCTTCCCCACTGCGGGCCGGGGGCCATCGCCATGGTGGATGGCAGGGTGCAGTACGACATCGCCAAGTGCGTCCTCTGTGACGAGTGCTTCCACCACTGCCCCAACGGCTCCTCCCCCCGGACAAGGTTCTTGACGGCGGAGGAGGTCATGGCCGAGGTGCGGAAGAATCTCCCCTTCATCCGGGGCATCACCGTCTCCGGTGGGGAATGTACCCTCTGGCGGGATTTTCTGGTGGAGCTTCTGACCCTTGCCAAGGCCGAGGGGCTCCACACCCTGCTAGACTCCAACGGCACCCACGACTTTTCCGCCGACCCGGAGCTGATGGCAGTCACCGACGGGGTGATGCTGGATGTGAAGGCCTGGGACCCGGAGGACCACAAACGGGTCACCGGTGTGGACAACAGTATGGTGCTCCGCAACCTCCGCTGGCTGGCGGAAAACGGCAAGCTGCCCGAGGTCCGTACCGTGGTGGTGCCCGAACTCTTCGACTGCGAAAGGACCATACGGAACGTGAGCCGGCTTTTGAAGGACACGGGTCGTCTGGATACCCGGTACAAGGTCATCTGCTACCGCCCCATGGGGGTCCGGCAGGAGTACAAAAGCTTTGAGCAGCCCTCCCAGGCGCTTTTGAAGCACCTGGCCGGGGTGGCAGAGAGCTATGGGCTCACCGATGTGGTGATCATTTAACTTTTGAAAGACCGCCCGCCGAAAATCGGCGGGCGGTCTTATTTTAGCTTTGGGGCGGCAGCGCCGCAAGACCGGCATTCAGCATGGCCCGGTACTCCTCCACCGCCCAGTGGGGGGCGGTGAGCTGCACCCCGGCGCCCAGGCCGAAAAGCCAGCCGTAAAACTGGGGGGAGACAACCGCCTCCACCGTCAGGGCAAAATGGTCGGAGCCGTCGGGGATGAGCATTACATCCTGGCCAAACCGATCCAGCATCACATTCACCAGCCGGTTTTCACACCGGAGGCGCACCTTGCCCTCCTTGCCGGAGAACATATGAAAGTGCTTCTGGCCGTACTCGGCCAGGTCAAATTTTTTGCAGCTCTCGTCCCCCTCCCGGTTCAGCTTGGTGAGAGTGAGAGAGGCCATCTTATCCACCCGATAGTGGCGCAGCTCGCTGCCTCCCTGCTCCCAGCCCACCAGGTAGTAATTCTCGTCGCTCCAGATAAGGCCGTAGGGAGAGACCACATACCGCTTACCCTCCCGGCGGAAAATGCGCTCCTTGTTCACATCGTAATCGAAATACTGGAACGTCACCGCCTTCCCCTCCGCAATGGCGGTGTGGAGCTTGTCGATGGCGTAGTAGACGCTCTCGTTCTCCGTCTTGACCCTACCGTCCACGTAGACCTGCCGCCGGAGCTGCTTGGCCTGGTGCTCGCTGCTGAGGCCCTCCAGCTTGCGGATGAGGGCGGCGCTCTTCCGCCGGGAGATAAAGCGGCTGGACTGGACGGCGTCCACCAGAAGCTTCAGCTCGGGAAGCTCAAAGTCCCGCTCCCCCACGAACCAACCCGCAGGTTTTCCCTTTTTAAATTGCACATCCAGGCCAAATTCCTGAAGAGCCATCATGTCGGCATAGACACTTTTTCGCTCAGCGGAGATCCCCTCCCGGCCAAGGGCCTCGATGAGTGCGGGGGTGGAGATGGGATGCTCCTCGTCTCCCTTCTTCAACAGCAACTGGTAGAGCACCAGCATCTTCGTCTTTTGATTGTTGCTTTTCGCCACGGTTCTTCCCCCTTTCACAGCTCTATCCTATCAAAAACACTGTCCCATAAATGGGACTATAACACAGTTCGCCCCTTTTTGCAAGCTTTGCAAGTTTGAAAAGCTTGCCCTTCAAAAAGTTTTTCCATCTCCCCTTGACAGGGTCCCTTCCCCTATGGTAAAATAATTTAAATCCAAACCTGATAGAGGTGCGGTCCTCATGAGTACTCTCCGGCAAGGCCAGGCAAGCCGCCGGGGAAGAAAGGGAAGGCCGCCGAGGGGAGGCAATGGGGCCTGCCGCTGTCTCCCCGGGCCGTCGGAGAAGATCCGCCGGACTGTCACAGTTTCTGTGGAGTGCTATCCGGGTCTGTTGGAGCTTTTGCTTCGTACATTCCGCGGGGGCTTTCCTTAGAAAGCGCCCGCGTTCTCTATTTTTACAGACACCTTACCGGAAAAGGAGGCGGAGGCCATGCGTATTGAAAAAATCGAGCTGGGCACCATCACCCTTCCCCTGGCCCATCCCTTTAAGACGGCCCTTCGCACGGTAGAACACATCCACGACATTGTAGTCCGCGTCACCGACAACGAGGGCCGGGTGGGCTACGGCGAGGCGCCCCCCACCGCCGTCATCACCGGCGACACCCTGGGCTCCATCACCTGTGCCATCGAGGAGTTCATCGCCCCCGCCATTGTGGGGATGGACCTTGCCGATCTGGACGCCGTGATGGCAAAGCTGAACGGCTGTATGGTCCACAACTCCTCCCCCAAGGCGGCGGTGGACATGGCCCTCTACGACCTGTGGGCCAAGGCTCAGGGCAAGCCCCTCTACCAGCTTCTGGGAAATGCCAAAGCCTCCTTTGAGACGGACCTTACCATCTCGGTGAACCCTACGGAGGAGATGGTGCGGGACGCGCTGGAGGCGGTGGAAAAAGGCTTCCACATTTTAAAGATCAAGGTGGGCAAGGAGGGCCTTGCCGACGTGGAGCGTATTGCCGCCATCCGGGAAGCTGTGGGGCCGGACATCACTCTCCGGGTGGACGCCAACCAGGGCTGGACGGCGGCTCAATCGGTCAGCATCATCAAGGCGCTGGAGGACAAGGCTCTGAACATCCAGCTTGTGGAGCAGCCGGTGCCCGCCGAGGACATTGCCGGGCTCAAGTTCGTCACCGGCCAGGTGGACACCCCCATCCTGGCCGACGAGGCGGTCTTCTCCCCTCAGGACGCCGCCAACCTTATCACCATCCGGGCCGCCGACTACTTAAACATTAAGCTGATGAAAACGGGGGGCATCTGGAACGCCCTGAAGATCTGCAAGCTGGCGAAGCAGCACGGCATGGAGTGCATGATCGGCTGTATGCTGGAAAGCCAGATCTCGGTGGCCGCCTCCGCCCACCTCTGCGCCGGACAGAGCGCCATCACCATGGCCGACCTGGACGGCCCTTCCCTCTGCGCCACGCCGCCCATGGCGGGCGGGCCCCGGTTTGACGGGGCGGTTATCGCCATGACGGAGGACCCCGGCATCGGCGTCCGGGATATCCCCTGTCGGGATTGGCACTGAAATTCGTATCATCCCGCCTCCGGGCGTTATGATAGGGGCGCGCCCCTGCGTTCCTCTCCAAAATCTCACGGAAAGAAGGAATTATGATGAATCGCAGCACCAAAAGACTGACCGCTCTGGTCCTGGCCTCTGCCATGACCCTTGCCCTGGCAGCCTGCGGCGGCGACGAGCAGCCCTCCAACAGCCAGGGTCCCGGCCAGGCTGACGGTAAGGCCGTCTACCGCACTCTTTACTCCAGCGAGGTGACCACCCTGAACTATCTGGTCACCAGCCAGTCCAACGAGACCGCCGTCACCTACAACGTGGTGGACTGTCTCGTGGAGTACGACCCCTACGGCAACGTGGAACCCGCCCTGGCTGCCTCCTGGGAGCCCAACGAGGACGCCAGCGTGTGGACCTTCCACATCCGGGAAGGCGTGAAGTGGGTGGACAAGGACGGCAATGAGGTGGCCGACGTCACCGCCCAGGACTGGGTGACCTCCGCCCAGTACGTCTGCGACGCCCGGAACGTCTCCAGCAACTCCAACACCTACCGGGGCATCATTGCCGGAGCCAGCGAGTATTATAACTACACCGCCTACCTGATGCAGCTGGAGAATGCTGTGGACGGCACCGACGAGCAGGGCAACCCGGTCAAACTCATCACCAACTCCGATGGTGAGCAGGAGATCCTGGAACCCGTGGACGAGGTCACGCCGGAGGATATCGGCGTGAAGGCTCTGGACCAGTACACCCTGGAATATACCCTGACCGGCTCCACTCCCTACTTTGTGTCCATGGTGTCTTTCGGCTCCTACATGCCCACCTATGAGCCTTTCCTCACCGAAAAGGGCGATAAGTTCGGCACCAGCAACGACGCCCTCCTCTACTGCGGCGCCTTCATCCTCTCCGACTTCCAGCCCCAGCAGCAGCGGGTCATGACCAAGAACCCCAAGTACTGGGAGAGCGAGCAGGTCTTCATCGACGAGATCCGCCAGACCTACAACGCCGAGGCCTCCTCCATTGAGGCCACCATGTACCAGAGCGGCAGCATTGATTCCGCCGACGTGTCTCCCAGTATGCTGAGCGCCATGCTGGCCGACAGCAAGTATGCTGAGCACATCCATCCCACCCGGAGCGATACCTCCTACTCCTACTGGTATCTCTTCAACTTCGACGCCAACTTTGACGCCGAGTATGAGCCGGAGAACTGGACCATCGCGGTGAACAACGAGAACTTCCGCAAGTCCATGGTCCATGCTCTGAACCGGGTACCCGCCCTGGCTACCAGCGACGCCATCAACCCCACGGGCAACATCAGCAATACCATCACCCCCGTCTCCTTCGCCGCCAACGAGGGCAAGGACTACACCACCTACGGCACCCTGCCCCAGTACGTGGAGGGGGACAACTTCGACGAGGCCAAGGCCCTGGAGTACAAGGAAAAGGCCGTGGCTGAGCTCACCGCCGCCGGGGCCCACTTCCCCATCAAGGTCCTCATGTGCTATAACCCCACCTCTGAGAGCTGGGCCAACGAGTGCCAGGTGGCGGAGCAGCAGATGGAGAAGCTGCTGGGCTCCGACTACATCGACATCATCGTGAAGGCCGGTCCTTCCGACGGCTTCCTGGGCGCTGTCCGCCGCAGCGGCAATTACGGCTTCATGAAGTGCAACTGGGGCGCCGACTATGCCGATCCCCAGACCTGGACCGATCCCTTCACTCTGGGCAACAGCTACAACTTCATTGAGAAGAGCACCAGTCCTGAGACCGTGGCCCTCTACAATGAGTACATTGCCCTGGTGGACGCGGCCAAGGCCATCACCACCGACATTGACGAGCGGTATGAGGCCTTCGCCAAGGCGGAAGCCTTCTATCTGGACCACGCCTTCGCCATTCCCTACTCCATCAGCAACAGCGGCTATGTCATGAGCCGGCTGAACGTCTTTGAGGGCCAGTACGCGCCCTTCGGCGGCGCCCGGCAGCGCTATAAGGACCAGCACATCATGGAGAAGTCCATGAGCATGGACGAGTACAACGCCGCCTATGCTGAATGGCTTGCCAATATCGGCTGAATCTGGTATAATAAGGGGTAAGGTACCCGAAGACGCCGGCTCCCGCCGGATGACGGCCAAACCCATTTTCCGTTTCCAACCATCTTCGGGAGGGAAGCCCCCTGGGGCTTCCCTCCCGCTCTTCTTTACGGACTCCTCGGGAGCCCGTACCTCTGTGCCCTTGCCCCGCAAGAGCCCGGAGGTATTGGCTTTGACCTTGTGCCGGCCCTGTGCCGCTCCGACATCACACGAAAGGGGGATGACCTATGGCGAAATACATCTGCAAGCGGGTCTTGCGGGCCATTTTCACCTTGTTCATCATCATCACCATTCTCTTCTCCCTCCTGCGTCTCATGCCCGAGGAAGGATACTTTGAAAATTACGACAAGCTCTCGGACATTGAGATCCAGGTGAAGCTGAACTCCCTGGGACTCAACGACCCCCTGCCCAAGCAGCTCACCCGGTTCTACGGGCAGCTCGCCCGGGGGGACCTGGGCACCTCCAACGTCTACCGCCGGGGGGTGTCCATCAACGAGATCATCGCCGAGAAGATCCCCATCTCCATCCGCATGGGGCTCATCTCCTTCGCCCTGGCCCTGGTGATGGGCCTCGCCCTGGGCATCATCATGGCCCGGAGCACCCGCTCGGTGTGGAAGATCGGGGATAAGTTGGGCACGGTGTTTATCGTCATCATCCAGGCGGTGCCGTCGGCAGTGTACCACATCGTCATTCAATTTGTAGGCTCCCAGTACGGAAGCCTGCCCATGCTCTTTGACGCGTCCAACCCGGTGAGCTATATCCTGCCCATCCTGTCCCTGTCCATCGGCTCCACCGCCTACTATGCCATGTGGCTGCGCCGGTACATGGTGGACGAGAGCAACAAGGACTATGTCCAGCTGGCCCGGGCCAAGGGCGTACCGGGGGGCCAGATCTCCCGGAAGCATGTGTTCCGCAACGCCATGATCCCCCTGGTGCAGTACATACCGGGCTCCATCCTCTCCACCCTCATGGGCTCCCTCTATGTGGAGAGCCTTTACTCCATCCCGGGCATGGGCGGACTTCTCATCACCGCCATCAAGCGGCAGGACAATACCCTGGTCCAGGCTCTGGTGCTCATTTACGCCGTCATCTCCATTCTGGGCCTTCTCTTCGGCGATATCATGATGGCCATTGTTGACCCCCGCATCAGTCTCAGCAAGAAGGAGGGTTCCCGCTGATGAAAGCCTTTCGTCACAAGGTCTCCGACGAACTGGGAGACAAGCTCAACAAGCAGCTTGAGAAAGATTTGGACGCGGACCGCGCCCACATGAGCGAGGAGGAGCTTTTCTCCTTCGCTCCCTTTGACCCGGGCCAGGCGGAGCGGGGCGGCTACTCCAACTACTCCTACTGGCAGGCCACCTTCCGGGCCTTCTTCAAGAACAAGGCAGCGGTCTTTTTCCTCTGCCTGATGGTCTGCACCCTCCTCTTCACCTTCATTCAGCCCTATCTGCCCGGCCAGCGGGATCCCCTGACGGTCCACTATAGTGAGTGGGGGCTGCCCCTCAACAACATCCCGCCGAAGAACGACCTGGGCTTCCTCCTGGGCACCAACTCCATCGGTCAGGACCTGTGGGCCAGGATCTGGGCGGGCACCCGTACCTCCCTCTTCATCGGCTTCTCGGTGGCGCTGGTGGAAGCGGTGGTGGGCATCCTGGTGGGGGTGCTGTGGGGCTATGTGAGGAAGCTGGACTTTTTCTTCACCGAGCTTTACAACATTCTGGACAACATTCCCCAGACCCTTCTGCTGCTGCTCATCTCCTACATTATGAAGCCGGGGGTCAGCACCATCATCTTTGCCCTGTCCTTGACGGGCTGGCTGGGCATGGCCCGGTTTATCCGGAACCAGATCATCATTATAAGGGACCGGGACTACAACCTGGCCTCCCGGTGTCTGGGGGCCCCCACCCAGCGGATCATCACCAAGAACCTGCTGCCCTACCTGGTGAGCGTCATCACCATGCGGATGGCCCTGGCCATTCCGGGGGCCATCGGCAGCGAGGTATTCGTCACCTACATCGGCATCGGCCTCCCCCTGGACACCCCCTCTCTGGGCAACCTTATCCAGACCGGGCGGCTGGTGATGCAGGCGCCGGTGCTGCGGTATCAGCTCATCTTCCCGGTGGCCATTCTGGCGGTCATCACCATCTCCTTCTACATCATCGGGAATGCCTTTGCGGACGCGGCGGACCCAAAGAATCATATAAATTAGAAGCGCGGAGCCGTCGTGAGCAGCGCGGATGGACTGGAGCGAGGGCGAGCGAAGGGCCGCGGCGCCTGAAAATCATGTATAACGAGAAACATCCACTTGACGAATTGAAAAATGACGAAATCTTG